>NZ_QYUR01000007.1 GCF_003596405.1 Pseudomonas cavernicola | reverse complement strand
CGAGATCGACAAGACTTGTTCGGTGCTGGCTGAGGTTATGCAAGAGGCAACACTTTCTGTTTCCTGAGCGTATCAAGCGAGCAGCGCTGATCTACTTTTATCCAAGAGCCTGGATGGAGAGTTCGTTTTTTGTCTGTTGTTGGCTGCAGTTTGAGTTCTTCATCAGTAATGCCTCATCGATTGATGGACTCGCAGGACGGATGTGCCGGAACCACTTGCCTCTTGCACTGCAGCTCCGTGGTCATCAGCAATACCCAGCAAGGCGATCACGCCTCCAGAGCCGATTGGGGCCCATGCAAGATCAGGTGCAACCAGATCGTTGAGGCAAAGGCACAGAACAACGGCAATGAGGCTGATGGCTATGGCAAAGCCACCACGTAGGGGTGGGCGGAAGATGGGAGCTGCGATCATTGGACACGTCCATCAATCGATGAAACAAGGCATTACGGCACAACACACCGCTGATGAAAGAACTCAAACCTGCAGCCAACAACAGACAAAAAACAAGAAAACTCTCCATCCAGGCCTCTTGGATAAAAGTAGATCAAAGCGCTGCTCGCTTGATACGCTCAGGAAACAGAAAGTGTTGCCTCTTGCATAACCTCAGCCAGCACCGAACAAGTCTTGTCGATCTCGGCGGAAGTCAGGGTCGGGTGCACGAGGAGCATCAGGCTGCTCTCGCCCAGCTCCCTAGCCACCGGCAAACGCTCAGCAGGACGCCAGCCGGTGTTGTCGAAAGCCTTCTCCAGATACACCTCCGAGCAGGAGCCGAATAGCACGGCACGCCACGGGCGACAATCTCGTCAAGGATGCGGTCACGGTTCCAGTCCGCCTTGAGCTGCTGCGGCTCGACAAATACGTAGCACTTATAGGCCGCATGCAGGCTACCCTCAGGCATGGCCGGTACGCGCAAACCACGCAACTGGCGAGCGCAGCCCCAGATGCGCTCAGCATTAGCAGGCGCCGGGCATGCCAGTCAGCCATGCGGCGCAACTGGATGCGGCCGATCACCGCCTGTACTTCCAGCATTCGCCAGTTGGTGCCGAAACTCTCATGCAACCAGCGAAAGCCCGGCGCATGCTCCCGCTCGTACACCGCCTCCCAGCTTTTGCCGTGATCCTTGAACGACCACATCTTCGACCACAGTTCACGGTCGTTGGTGGTGACCATCCCACCCTCACCGCCGGTGGTCATGATTTTGTCCTGGCAGAACGACCAGGCACCGACATGGCCGATGGAACCGACCGCACGTCCCTTGTATTGCGCACCGTGGGCCTGGGCGCAGTCTTCGATGACGAACAGGCCCCGCTCTTCCGCCAACGCCATGATCGGATCCATATCGCACGGCCAGCCTGCCAGATGCACGCAGATCACCGCACGGGTGCGCGGCGTCAGCACTGCACGGACAGTTTCGGCGGTGATGTTCTGCGAATCGCAATCCACCTCTGCAAACACCGGCACTGCGCCAGCATTGACGATGCTTGACACCGAAGCGAGGAAGGTACGCGGCGTCACCACCACCTCATCGCCCGCACCAATCCCCAAAACTTTCAATGCCACATCCAGGGCCACAGTGCCATTGGTCAGCGCAATGGTACCCGGTACCGGCCCATGCAGCAAATTCCTTTTCAAATTCGCGACATTCCTGCCCGGTCCAGTAGTTGACCTTGTTAGACAGAATCACATCACGAACGGCATCGGCCTCTTCCTCTGTGATGGAAGGCCAGGGGAAAACGGAGTATTCAGCACAGCAACCACCTGAAGGGATTGAACAAGGAAACAGCAGCAAGGCAACCTCTTGCTGCGATTACGGGCCGCAGGCCCACCAGAGAAATCAGCGCACAACAACCCGTGCCGGCACCCCGGCCACGGTCACATCATCCGGCACATCAGCCACCACAGCTGCAGCAGCACCCACCATTACCCGCGCACCAATGCGGATCAGCTGACGCACACTGGCACCAATCCCGATCCAGCTCAGCTCGCCCACCTGCACTCCGCCAGCCAGCCGCGCGCCGGGCTGACATGCACGGCATCGCCCAGCACGCAATCGTGATCAATGCTGCAGCCGGTATTGAGAATCGCACCTAGCCCGATCGGGCATCGGCATTCACCACAGCACCGGCGAACACCACCGAACCGACACCAATGGCCGCATACCGGCTGACACTGGCAGCCGGATGCACCAATGTCACCATCTGCACGCCTGTCGCCTGCAACTCAAGCAGCTTGGCATGGCGAATACGGTTGTTGCCAATCGCCACCACCACACCGTCAAACTCATGCAACCGGTCAAGCAGCACCGCTGTGTCACCAACAACGGGCCAGGCACCATTGCCCTGCAAAACCGGCCAGGCATCATCGAAAAACTCGACGTTCAGCCAATCACAACACTCGGCGGTATCGGCCACCACCTTGCCATGTCCGCTGGCGCCGAGAATGGCAAGACGATTCAAGACTTACTCCCCTGAACTTGCCCATGGTCACCTCCCCTTCAGCGCTGATGCCATCACGCACCAGCACCTTCTTCACCGTCAGGAAAATGATCTTAAGATCCAGCCATAACGACTGGTTGTCCACATACCACACATCCAACTTGAACTTTTCCTCCCAGCTCAGGGTATTGCGGCCGTTGATCTGCGCCCAGCCGGTGACGCCGGGGCGCGCCTCATGGCGGCGATATTGCCCAGAGTTGTACAACGGCAGGTATTCCATCAGCAACGGGCGCGGGCCGACCAAACTCATATCACCCTTGAACACATTCCACAGTTCAGGCAGCTCATCCAGACTGCTGGAACGCAAAAAACTGCCAAACGATGTCATACGTTCGACATCCGGCAGCGGATTGCCGTTGCCATCCATCGCATCGCGCATGGTGCGAAACTTGATCATCTCGAACGGTTTGCCGTTCAAACCGGGGCGCAGCTGACGGAACAGCACCGGCGAACCGAGCTTGCGGCGGATCTGCCAAGCCACCACAAGAATCACAGGAGAAAGCAAAAGCAGGCCCCAGGCGGAAGCGACAATATCGAAAAGGCGTTTAAGCATCAGCTGTCCTTGAAAAATTTTGACTGCCCCGACAGTGCCTACATGAATATGGGGGCGCCAAAACCATAAATATGGGTTTTGGGGCCGTTAACAACCTGATACGGCCCAGCTGAGAGACATCTACGTACCTCTTGTGCGCTCCGCGAGCCGATTGAAAATCGCTCCAAAACGCCCAACCCCTACGCTCTGGGATAATTTGTCGCGATAGAAGCGTCGACTGTTTTCGGCCATGGCATTGCGCTCATCCACACTGGCCCGCATGAGAGCGAGTGCTGCTTCTGCCAATGAAGCAGGGTTCTCCGATTCAGCGACCTGGCCACATCCACTTTCCAGCACCAGATCCGCAGCATCCCCATCCACAGCCATCAAGATTGGCTTACCAACAGCCATATAAGCTTGAGTCTTGGATGGAATAGTGATGGTAAATAATGGATTTTTTAAGATGCACTAGCAGAGCATCGGCAGCGTCAAGGTAACTGCCAACTTCCGTCATCGGGACTGGTGGCAGGAAAGTTACATTACGCAGCGCCTTTTCTGCAGTCAGCTGTTGCAAGTGCGCCACCTCGACACCACCACCGAGGAATACAAAGACCAAGTCGGGAGCCCGCTCCTGTAACAGCTCGGCGGCATCCAGTACTGCATCCAGAGCCTGGGCTTGCCCATGTTCCCGGCGAACAGGACGCGGAACTTGTCATTGCCCGGAAAGCTCACCGGCACACTCCCTAGCGGCGTGGCAAGCGAGTCTTCGGCACACCAGTTGTAAATCACCTCAATCTTGCCTTCAGGTACACCACGCTCGATCAACAAGCGCTTGAACCCCGGAGACAGCACCACCAGCTGATTGGCGCGCCGATATACCCAGTCACAGACCGCAGATACAACTTTCAACGCCTTCTCGTTGGAGAGCATGCCGGTTGCACGCAGGGTATCCGGCCACATGTCCTGAATGTCATATACCACCGGCACACGGCGGAACAGTCGGATCAGCGCCGCGGTGATGCCTACCGTCAGCGGAGGATGGTAGGCATAGATCACATCGGGGCGTTTGGCACCAAACAGCCCATAGCACAGCGACGCAGCAGCAAAGCTGACGTAGTTGAGCACACGCCCAACAGCACCCTGGTCATGGCTTGGATACAGCGGAACCCGCGTTACCTGAACGCCATCGATCTGCTCCCGTTGCAATAGCCGAAGCTTGTAGCCCGGATAAAGTTTGCCGCCTGGATAGTTGGGAAAACCGGTGACAACCTCAACCTCAAAGCCCTGTCTGACTAGCTCGCGGGCAAATACCTGCCCCTTGAAGGTAGGCTCGGGGTCAAACCATTGGGTCAATAGGAGAACACGGGTAGCCATGCTGCTCAGTACCTTTTCCACACCGTCCGCATGACGTAATCACGATAGCTGTGGATGATCCGCACCACCTTCTCCGCCACGTTAGGTATGCTGTAGTCAGCTACCAGGCGCAGGCTTCGCTCCTCGCCGCAGCCCTGACTCTCCAGCACTTGCAGCCCCTGCATCACGCGCTCGACTTCAAGCCCAACCATCATCACCGCGGCCTCCTCCATGCCTTCCGGCCGCTCGTGGGCCTCGCGGATATTCAATGCCGGGAAATTGAGAATCGAAGACTCCTCGTTGATCGTGCCGCTATCCGACAGCACAGCCTTAGAGACAAGCTGCAATTTGTTGTAGTCCTTAAATCCCAGCGGCTTGAGCAGACGTACGTTTTCATGGAACGTCACGCCCATGGCGTCCACTCGCTTCTGGGTACGCGGATGGGTGGAGACAATCACCGGGTAGCCGTAATGGGCTGCTACTGTGTTAAGCACATCCACCAGCTTGAAGAAGTTCTTATCAGAGTCGATGTTTTCCTCACGGTGGGCGCTGACCACGAAAAACTTGCCGGCCTCCAGCCCTAGACGTTCCAACACATCCGAGGCCTCGATGCCGTCACGGTAATGATTGAGCACTTCGAACATCGGGCTGCCGGTCTTGATCACCATGTCCGGCGGCAGGCCTTCGCGCAGCAAATAATCGCGGGCAATAGTGCTGTAGGTAAGGTTGATATCAGCAGTGTGATCGACGATGCGCCGGTTGATTTCCTCCGGTACGCGCATATCGAAACACGGTTGCCGGCTTCCATGTGGAAGGTCGGAATTTGCGTCGTTTGGCGGGATTACTGCCATGCAGCTGTTGGTGTCGCCGAGCACTAGCAGGGCTTCGGGTTGCACCTCGGCTAGCACACGATCCACGGCGATGATCACGTTGCCGATGGTTTCCGCACCGCTGGCGCTGCGGCATTGAGGAAGTGATCGGGTTTGCGGATGCCTAGATCTGAAAAAAGATCTCGTTTAACTCGTAATCGTAATTCTGCCCGGTATGAACCAGTACATGGTCACAATACTGATCCAACTTGGCCATGACCCGCGACAGGCGAATAATTTCCGGCCGGGTACCTACCACAGTGACCAACTTTCAGTTTATTCATTGCAAAGCTCTACTCAAAACCATCAAAACCGAGCGGGATAGCACCCAGGTACAAAAAAAGCCCCTATGGTGGCACGTCCTTGTCACGCTCTGCCACCGCCAACGGAGCAACCGCAGTTGCCGAAATACTATGCCTCAGTCCCTACCGGTCTTGCGTAGGTATCCGGCCGCTCACGGTCGAAAATCTCGTTGGCCCAGAGCATCACAATCATTTCCTCATCACCCACATTGGTATGTCGTGGGTCCAGCCCGGGACGGTTTCGACGATCTCCGGTTGCTCGCCCGGTGGGTGAACAGCTCGTAGAACTCCCCAGACACGATGTGGCGGAAGCGGAAGCACGCCTGCCTTTGATCACCAGAAATTTTTCGGTTTTCGAGTGATGGTAATGCCCTCCACGGGTCACTCCAGGATGCGCTGTAAAGTAGGAGAACTGACCGCTATCACCTGTCTTGAGCATTTCCACGAATACCCCTCGCGGATCGCCGTACTTGGGCACCTGATAGGTAAAACGCTCCGGCGGCAGGTAGCTGACATAAGTGGAGTACAGCGCACGCACCAAGCCTGTTCCAACCGGTTCGCTGATCAGGCTTGTGCGGCTGTCGCGAAATGCCTGCAGCTGCTCGGCCAACGCTCCTACGCTGATGCTGTATTGCGGTTCGACACTGACGAAAGGCTCACCAAGCGACTGGCCATCCATCGCCGCGATGAAGTGAGTGACCACATCGTCGATATACACGAGATTGATGCGTGCTTGCAGATCGTTGATCTGAATAGGTAAATCACGGGCAATGTTGTGACAGAAGGTCGCGACCGCCGAGTTGTAGTTCGGGCGAGCCCACTTGCCGAAGACATTGGGCAGTCGAAACAAATACACCGCAGAGCCATGCTTGCTGGCCAGCTCGAGCAACGCCTCTTCGGCACCACGCTTGCTGCTGCCGTAGGGGTTGTCCAATTCAGCCTGGCTGGATGAAGTGTAAAGCACGGGCACAAGCTTGCCGCTGGCTTCTATTGCATCACAGAGTGCCTGGGTCAGGTCGGTATTGCCGGTCTTGAACTCTTGCGGATCCTGCGGGCGATTCACTCCGGCCAGGTGAAACACAAAGTCCACCTCGGGCATCAATACCTGCAACTGAGCAACATCATCCCACGTATGAAGCAAAGCACCTCGATGTCTTTACGCTCACTCAGGTGCGCAACCAGGTTCTTGCCAACAAAACCATTGGCACCAGTAATCAGCACTTTCATCGGTCACTCCTCAGGCGTTGCGTGTTCGCCACGCTGAATGGCACGCATGAAATCCAGTTTGAGCAACAAGCGCTGCATACCTTCCACATCCAACCGTTCGGTATTGTGTGAGTTGTAGTCTTCGGTGCGAGAAATTTTCTCCTCGCCCTGCTCCACGAACTTGGCGTAGTTGAGATCGCGCAGATCCGGGGGCACACGGAAGTACTCGCCCTATCCTCAGCACAAGCCATTTCCTCGCGGCTGAGCAACGCCTCGTAAAGCTTCTCGCCATGGCGGGTGCCGATCACCTGGATAGGGTGTTCGGACATATCGAGCATCTGGGTCAGCGCCTTGGCCAGAGTTTCTACAGTGGCTGCCGGCGCTTTTTGCACGAACAGGTCACCGTTGTTGCCGTGCTCGAAGGCATACAGCACCAGATCCACGGCATCTGCCAGGGTCATCATGAAGCGGGTCATGTTCGGGTCGGTTAGCGTCAGCGGCTTACCGGCGCGGATCTGCTCGATAAACAGCGGGATCACCGAACCACGCGAGGCCATAACATTGCCGTAACGGGTGCCGCAAATGACGGTCTTGTTGTCATTGCGTGACTTGGCGACCATGACCTTTTCCATCATCGCCTTGGAAATACCCATGGCGTTGATCGGATATACCGCTTTGTCAGTGCTCAGACAGACTACGCGCTTGACGTCATTCTGGATCGCTGCCTCCAGCACGTTGTCGGTGCCGATCACGTTGGTCTTGACCGCTTCCATCGGGTGAAACTCGCAAGACGGCACTTGCTTGAGCGCTGCGGCATGGAAGATGTAATCCACTCCACGGGTCGCATTGAGCACGCTTTGGTAGTCGCGCACATCACCGATATAGAACTTCAGTTTGGAATTGGCATAGCGCTTGCGCATGTCATCCTGTTTCTTCTCGTCGCGACTGAAGATGCGGACTTCAGCGATATCAGTGTCGAGGAAGCGTTTGAGAACCGCATTACCAAAGGACCCAGTCCCCCCGTAATCATCAAAGTTTTGCCGACAAACATATTATGCTCCCCCTATTGCATTTGTAAGAGTTAAAAACCCATAAGAAAACTTTATTTTGACATAATAAACCCTATGCCAACACCCCCAAAAAAATCACCGCATTACATCTTAATATCTTCCTCATCATGACCGACTGAGCGGCACAAAACTAACTGACTCGATATTTTACGCACTGTCATGTTTTCTAAATACCAAGCCTGCCCTTGGGCGCCAACTAAAAAAAGATCCTCTCTAGTCATTTGAGCAACTGCAGAAAAATTCTCAAATAATTTTGAATTATTGCTTGGTGAAGCACTCCAGCCCGCTCTTATATTGCCCTCTAAAATATTTCCAAAATCAGTGGCATCCTCAACATATGCAAGAATGGGCACAGCCGCCCGGAGATAATCGATAGATTTAGATGGAAATGTAGGCACAACAGCAGCGCCAGAATTAAAAACCAACCCCAAATCCGCACCAACTAAAAAGCGAATATACTCATCACGCGGTTTAAAACCCTTATACACTACAACATCACTTACATCATACGCGATGATATCTGACAGTATTTTCTCACGCTCAGGGCCATCACCAAATATATAAAATTTAGCAGAAATTTTCTGACGCTTAGCATAAATAGCAAGCTCAATCACTTTATCTATACCTCGCCCACGAACCAACTGACCACCGAATACACAAATTAAATCATCACAAAAATCATTCGACTTTCTAGCATCCATATATTTCTGCGAGCTACGGACCATGACATTATTTGGCCCCCAAATACTTAAAACCTCTGCCGCAGTCTCGGAACGCAATTTAAAATTTCCCTTCAAAAAAGATAAATTTTCCGGGGACATAACACCAATTCGATCATAGTCATTATAAGCACCATTCTCTACAAATTTAAGAACCGGCTTCAAAGGCTTCGGTATCAACCCAAATTCAGAGTCATAAATTGGGAAAAAGTCCCAAAGTATGAGGTAAGTCAGACATCCTTGTTTTTTGTATGCTTTGAGCAGCGGCTTCATAATCAATGCAGGAGAGAAGCTTACAACAAGATCGAAATTAAAATCCTTAAATATTCTCCGCACTGAAGGCGCAATCGATGCCGCTGAGAAAAACCACTTTAATATTTTCCCGAATCGCCCTCTGAAGAATTTTCTTTGCGTTGAAAAAACATAAACCTCAACACCATTTTTCACAATATGGAAATCGTTTTTGTACTGCCCCGACCAATCCAAACAAACCACGACAACTTTATGTGTTTCCACAAGCTCTTCAGCCAGACTATCAGTCAACCAAGAGCATCCCTCTTCGAGCGAGTACTTAGTACACAAAATAAGTAAATTCATATCCTTCGCCCATTAAAATAATTAAACACAAACCCAAGCATTACCAAGAAGCAAATAGAATAAGTCAATATATAAGCGTAACCCACATCAATGGAGTTATTCCCCATGGAAAAATAATAGAACAGACTAACAAACAACAAACCTTGCAAAAACTCAAAATCAAAGCACGGCCAAACCTATCAGCAGATATAAGTGTAAAACTACAAAACAATGCGCACACCCTGAAATAGTCACCTATCAAATAGTATGAAACATAATTCTTTGCTGATGAGTAACCTTCACCAAATAGCAAAGACACAAAATATTCCCGAAATGAAAAAATTATGAGAGCGCCCAGAAAATAAACTCCCGAAACCCCAAGCAATTTTTTAAACCAGCCAGAAAAGTGAAAGTCTCCTATTTTTCGAGAAAGGTACGGAAGCAGTATAGCAGAGCAAAACATGCCATAAAACTGCTGTACAGTATCTGAGATCTTCACCGCAACTTGCCAATAGCTCAGTTCAACCGCTCCAAATTGCTGATGAAAACTTTCCCGAACAAGAATACTGATCACCGGTATAGATACAAGTCCGACATAGACAATAAGGCAGAACCTGAAAACCTGAACTAGCCGCCTATTCGCCCAAAGAAGTTTAAAGTCCAGCTTATTTTCCCTCAAAGGTACGATATAAAAATACCACAGGAAGAATATAAGAAAGTGGCAAAGCCCAATAAATGCCATCCTCAGCGCCAACCAAAACCAGACAAACTACTATAAGAACGAATAATGCCGCCCACCTATATTAGCAAGAACATATCTGTTAGTTTCCCCTGCGCCAGCGCTACAGCCATCAATATTCCGCAAACATTCGAAATAAAAAAACAATCAAATATAAAATATGACCCACAAGAGACACTCCTATAAATATGAACTCCTCAGACTACCTTTCAGGAAAACAAAACAAATTGCTAGCAACATAAGAATAAAAACCATAACTGAAACGACAGAAACCTCCTTCTCGCACGCTACAACTCGACTAGTTTGAGAAAGATTTTTAATCAAGTAGTTACTTGCCCCTCCCAAGACAAACCAAAAACTACCGCCAAAAAGCCATGTACTGCGTAAGATAACCGAAACTTCCTCGCCAAAGCTGCCCGCCAAAGCTCTTAAAACCACCAGGGAGCATAGCGGCTTAAACGCAAATGAGCAGCCTATATAAATAGCCCTCCTCAACTCACTCACCCAACCCCATTTCTAACTCATATTCTCGATAGTACTTTAGTGTTCGTTCTTCTCCGTCATTACCCCCCTCCCAGCCATCGTTCATACATATTGAAATATGGCGTATAGGGGTAAAATCCTGGCCGTGTTACCTCATGAATAAGGATCATGACACTCATGAGCAACACTGCCGAACCATAAAAAAGCCTATTAATTAAATTTAATTTATTCAAAATAATAAAAAAAAGATAAAAATAAGCATGATTACAAAGTATTTAACGCGATCATGGAAATTGGATACTTCCAAAATAGCAGCAAAAGATTAAATAAATAAAGCTTAAATTTAAGAGATATCGTTCAATCCGGCTAAGCCAATCCAACCTGGAATGCAAAAAAATAAAAACCACAACAATTAAAACTTATATAAAAACTCACCCACTCCTCTTTGATACATATCCCCCAGCCTTAAATACAAATCAACTTTTGAAAAAACGAATCCCGGCATGTAACCAGAAAGCTGATACAGAACCACACCTAAAGTATCAATACCCGACAAATACAAAACCGACAACACAAGCAAAACAGGCACCAATAATTCTTCTTGGAAAGTTCAGCTTAGCCAAAAACATGACAAAACCAATAATTAAAG
>NZ_QYUR01000005.1 GCF_003596405.1 Pseudomonas cavernicola | reverse complement strand
CAGACAAGCCATGCTCAAAATCACCACCATAAGTATCCTTCACCCACTTAACGGTCAGCACTTTGTTAGCCTCTACAACGTCCGCTAACACCTCTTCCAGCTTGTCAGTAGTGCTAAAGCCCATAAGTTCCTGCTTACTGGTTGTCATAGGTGGTGCATCAGTTGGGCGGAATTTCGACAAATCCACTTGCTCCAAATAATCCCGCACAAGCTGAAAACCATTTTCATTCTGTAGCCAAGGCTTCAACACCGTGTTGATAAATTCGGCTGTCTCGGTGACTGATTCTTTATGAGTGATAAAACCGGGAATCCAAAAGCGGCGATCGCCTTTCTCAAGTATTAGCGGTAAGTGGTCATTACTGGTGATGATGAAATTCAGATAGTTATCAATGGTGATCGTTGGCTTGTGCTTTCTGTGCAGCGGGATAGTGGCGTTGCCCTGGAAGCTCTTGAGCGCGTCTGTAGTGCTTTTTTTGCTCTTGTACACCTCATCGATCAATAGCAGCGTCTTACCTTCTACAACGTCGTTAAAATCGCCTACAACGTCCTTTAGGCCGCATACCGCTACAGAAGATTTACCGAGTAGGGTAGAAAGCAGAGTCTCAACTAAAAACCCCTTACCTATGCCGTGTTCACTTCTCAATACTGGCGTGGCGATAATTCTAACTTCTGGTTTGCGTACTGTGTGAGAGAGCCACCAGCCCATATACTGACGTTCAAGGTCATTAGGAAACCAGCGGCGTAGGAATTCTAAGAATGGTTGTACTTGTTCAGGCTTAACAAGCTGGCCGCTTGGTTGAATGCTGGAAGGCTTCCAAAGGTTTAGTAAACCACCATTGATTACATTGCCAGCATTAGGCTGGAAGCCTTCGCCATATACCCACTCAAGGCAGTTAACGAGATATTGGGCCTCAGGGGTGTTGTCAGCACTATTACTATGCTTGCGGTAGTAATGGCAAAGAATGGCGGCGTCTGCTTGCTCAATACCTGTGATAATGTCACGGAAACGAGGGTAGGTATTAGCAGATGGTAGGCGAACAAAACGAGATTTTACGGCAGCAATTGCTTTGTTGTTATTGGTTGGTGCTGGTGTTGCTTGATTCATTAGAATTTTCCTCTTTCAGGGATAGACAATGGTTTTTGTAGTATTCAGTGATGATGGTATTGACGCAGTGGTGGGGCTGTCGATATCGAGTTGGTTCATAAGTTTGATTAACTCTTGTGTGCAGCGCTCGCTAAGGGTGATTCGGATGCTAGATTTCATTTGTTCACCTTCTTAAATTCGATTTTCAGTTGTTCAGTAATAATCCAGTCTTCCAGTAGCTCATTCAGAAGACCTGACAACGGAGGCTTGTCACCTTCAATGGCTTCATATTCACTTACAAACTTCATGCTTAAGCAAATGCGGCAAGTCCTATATTTTCGTGGTTCACCGCTGGCGTAATGTGTAACGCTCATTGTTTTGTATTTTCCTTTTCTGTTAGATAGTCTTCAAGCAATTCATTAATTAGGTAGCTTAAGGATGGGTGTTCTGTATCTGGTAAGTTTTCAAGACGCTTGAGAGCCTCAGTGTCGATGTATAAACGGAAGGATTGATGCCGACGAATTGAACCATCTGGCCATTTACGTTTACTCATTAACTTCTACCTCCTTCTTCTTGTGGTTGATAAATTCATTAACCAATTCACTTGGCGACTTGCCCAGTAGAATTGCTTGGCGTTGCAGGTAGTGGAGGTTTTCCAAGCTGATTAGCATCAACTCTTTACTGAATACGTCATTACCGATATACAGATAATCTGATCTCATTGTTAAATCCTTTTTTTATAGGCGATAAAATCCCGCACACTGAATAAGCTGTAGTTGGCTTGTCTTGGATGTGTTCGATGAAATTAGTGTTGAAAAACACTAATAACAATGCTGTTTTGATCGATGTTTAGAGGGTGCTTAGAGCTGGTTTGATTCTGCTTCAATCAAAAGCTGTTCAATCTGCTCTTGAAGGGTGAAAAGCTGTTCAGTTGTATCAAGCTTGAACAACAAGTCTTAAAAGTAAGCTGTAGCTTTCGGCGTGCACGGTGAAGCCTTACGCGGGGTGTGCTCGGGTAGTGCTTATTTTGTTGCGGTGGAGTCATTTTCATTTTCCTTTTGTTGTTGTTTAAGAATGTCGAGCATTTCGGAATTTGTTAGGCCGAGTTTTACACGGAATTTGTGCATTTTGCTGTGGCAGACGTTTGAGCAGATTAGTTTACTTGCCCTGGTGCATTGCATTTCGGCATTGCACATGAGGCAGTTTCGAATGGTAATAACAGCCATAAATAGGCCTCCGTTTTAATGGTGATGTTTAGATTGTATGGGTGGAATAACGAATTAAAGGTAAACAAAACGCCAGAACACACCAACACCCGGAAGGGATGAGGTAACCTGAATGCCAGTGTGTAATGGATAACAAAATAACTGTAGGTCTATCGGTATCTAACGCCAAGAACGACAAAACCCACAGAGTGGGAAAGTCGAGGCTACAGTTTTTGATTTACGCTGGCAGTCTTGTAAGTGACAGCGTTTGTTTACAGCAGAGGGTGAAGCGAAGAGGAGGTATTACAGTTTGAATCAAGAGGATAGAGCGAAAGGACAGAGCTATTGTAGGAAGTCCATTGCGGAATACTTGCACCAAACCTTTATCTTATTCAGTCAGTTTAAAGTATCATACTTACAAACGAAATTGCAATAGGGTGAAAACTAACTTACATATACTAAACAAGTGAAACCCGCATATCTAAAGGCTCGCAGCCATATTTGATTGAATTCATTATTTTTCAATATGCGACGAACGGTACTGCTAATACAATCTCTTTTGCCGATTACGCAACCAAGATCACCCGCAAGAGCGGAAATTTAACACAATCTCTGTCTCTATTTGTCTTAACGCTATACCGCTGTTGATCTTAATCTTCTCTACTTTCTTACATTCTACTCTATTTACCTGAGCATCTGCGGTGGATCATACACCGCTACTACGATCTGTGGTGTTTTCAAAAGCGGGTAGAGCACTCTACAGTGGTCTGAAATTCTGTAAAGCTATTTCTATAAACTTTACATACTCTGTGGATAACTTCACTACCATACGAAATACAAACATACGGGAAAAACAGTGTGTTTTGCGCGTTCTCTTGTTTTGGTGTTGTCGGACACGGAGAAAGCGAGAAAACGATTTTAGAGCCCCATTTTCCCTACGTTATAGGGGAAGATGGGCATGTTTAGCCTGTGTGCTGGTGCTGGGTTAGAAATTGAACTCAAGTAGCTTGATTGCCTCGGCCTTCTGCCCAAGTGAAGCGCCTGCACTGTAAACGTCGAAGGTTATGCTTCCACGGCGATGACCCAAAATGCTTGAGATAACCAGTGGACTGGCCCCGGCTTGTTCTAGCTGCGTTGCCGTGCTGCTGCGAAAACTATGGAAAACGTGGCGATCTGTGAACCCTTCGGCCTTCTTGAGCTTGGTGAACCGTTGCTGTGGGCCGTTCAGGCGTTTACCGGCTGCATCTGGTTTAGCTGCATACAAGAACCCATCCTTCGTCTGTTTGAGGCGCTGGACGTACAGCGGGAGCAATGACGGGTGGATTGGTAGTGTTCGGATACCTGCGGCAGTTTTTGAATCTTCCACGTTAAAAGCGATTGGCTGGTGGTTATCGTCAAACACGGTGGTGCTGGTGCTGATTCGTCCAATCTCTTCAATCCGGCAACCTGTCAGACAAGCAAACTTGATTAGGTCGGCTAATTCTTGGTCGCCCTTGGCCACTGCTGCGGCGTGTAGCTGTTCTGCTTCCTGTCGTGTGTACGCTTCCCATGATTCACCCCCGGCCTTGCCTACCCTTGCGTGGGTGTGTTCTGCGAATGGACTGGGGAGGTGGGCGAACTGATCACGGTAGGTCTGAACATACCGGCAGGCGTACTTATGCCACTTGCGCAAGGCCCATAGGTGGCCCTGCCTTGTCTGGCGCTTGTCGCTGATCGTGTCCAGGTACTCGGCCACTGTATCGAACGTCAGCGGCTTGACCTGTGTGGTCAGGTATGAGGAGAAGGCTTCTAGCTTGCTGATGAGTACGGCGGTAGTGCGGGCGTTGTCGTTCTGGCTTTCGTAATGCTGCCTGAATGCTGCAATGGCACCCGCGCTGATTGGTGACTTGGGTTTATAGGTCTTGGGATCGATAGCTATTGAAAGGGCTTCTGCTGCCTCGGTGGGAGACAGGTTGTAGTGTCTGGCAATGATCTGTGATTGGGCGGTTGGAAGGGTGCTAAGTGCTGAGCTGAGAAAGCCAATACTGTCGCCCTTTTGGGCAGCTTCCAAGCTGGGGATCAATTCAGAGGGGAGGCTGGTTGCACCATCCCTGTAAAGGAGGGCCACGACTTTAGCTAGGTCGGCGGCTGCCTCGGATAGTTTTGCATTCTGTTCTGCCTCGGACAGTGCAAAGAATGGATCGCTAGGGTGGGGCTTGTTCTTGATCGCTGATAGCAGGCTGTTGTCGATTCTTGCACCTAGAGCTTTAGCATTGTCTGCCAATTCCTCGCGCCATGCGTCCCCCTTAGCCAGCTTGGCGTCACGTATTGATCTAAATGAAGCTTTCCATTGTCCAATCACTTGAGTGGCAATGGTCTTGGCCAGCATCTTGTCGCCAGTCTTCAAGGATTTGCTAAGGATTCGACGATTACCAAAGGCGTGGCGGAGGTCGGCGGGTACATCTATGCGGACATGCCACGTTGTGGAGCGCTGCACAAGGTGATTGGATTTTGCTGGCATAATGACACCACTGGAGGGGGATTCTACCCACCAATTCTACCCAATATTTCTACCCAAAATATATCAAAACCCTTGAATGGCCGGTGTTTGCAGGGCTGGAGGTGCAATATTGTACAAACTGTGTTTTTATGTCCCGGAAACTCATCTGGACGTTGTTAAGAATGCTGTTTTTGCCGCTGGTGCTGGGCGTATCGGCGCCTATGACAGTTGCTGCTGGCAGGCCCTCGGGCAGGGGCAGTTCCGGCCGCTGGCGGGCAGTCAGCCGTTCATCGGTCAGGCCGGTCTGCTCGAGCAAGTGGCAGAGTGGAAAGTCGAGTTGGTGGTGGCTGACGAGTTGATCCACGACGCGGTGAAGGCGTTGCGCACGGCGCATCCCTACGAGACACCGGCATTCGAGGTGTGGCGCTTGTCGGACTTGGTCTTCTGAAATGCATCCAGCAAAAAAGGCGCTCGAGGGCGCCTTTTTGCTGTTTGATGTAGGGGGGAACTCACCAATGGTGCTGGATGGTGGGTTTCACCCACCCTACGGGCGGATTTCGATCAGGGTGCCATCTTTTACCACATTCCAGATTTCACGCATGTCGCTGTTCTTCATGGCGATGCAGCCTTCGGTCCAATCCAGGGTATGGAAATACCACTCCGGGTACTCCTCATCCAATGGCGTGCCGTGGATCATGATCATGCCGCCAGGCGGAACCCCTTCTTTGCGCGCGTTAGCCTGGTCGCGGATATTCGGGTAGGAGATATGCATGGCCAGGTTGTATTTGTCACTGTTCTTGCGCCAGTCGATCCAATAGAAACCTTCTGGAGTGCGGCGATCGCCCTCGCGCTGTTTGGCGCCTTCGGGTTGCTTGCCGAGAGAAACGCGATAGGCCTTCAGCACCTGGCCGTGTCCCATTAGCAGCAGCTTGCGCTCGGATTTCACCACTAGAACCTTGTCCACGGCTTTGCCGTCGAGAGTCGGCGCGGCATTGGCGTGGGATAAAGTGGCAAAAGATAAACAGAGAACCGCTAACAACCAGCGCATCGGAGCTATATCCCAGGTCATCGGAGCCGCCATGGCGGTCACGTTTTCTTGTAGTGCGCGCGCAAGGCCTCAACGGACTCATTGCGCACGGGGTAGGTCTGCGCTACCCGGTCGGCAAAGTAGCATTCTAAGGTACGGCCGACCGTCGGGAAAGCCAGCTCTGACCATGGGATGTCACGTTCGTGGAACAACTTCACCTCCAGGCTTTCGGCGCCGACGGCAAAGTCCAGGTCGACCAGCTCGGCGCGAAAAAACACATGCATCTGGCTGATATGCGGCAGATCGAACAGGGTGTAGAGGCTCAGCCCTTGCACGCGGGCGCAAGCCTCTTCCAGCGTTTCCCGGGCGGCAGCCTGCTGCATGGTCTCACCGTTCTCCATAAAGCCGGCGGGGAGCGTCCAGTAGCCGCGGCGCGGCTCAATCGCTCGACGGCAGAGCAGTACTTGCTCGCCCCATACTGGCACGCAGCCGGCGACGATTCGCGGGTTCTGGTAATGGATGGTCTGGCACTCAACGCAGACGAAGCGCGGGCGGTTATCGCCCTCCGGAATGCGCTGCGTCACGGGGCTACCGCACTGGCTACAAAACTTCATGCCGGATCCTCTGTGTTCGTCGTCCATCTTGGCGCGCGGGTGGCCTTGGCGGCAAGTTGTCGAGGAGGCAAAGTCACGCTGCTGAATGATGCCACCTGGTGGCGCAGGGCTTGGGCGAGCCGGTTCTTTCATGCCATGATGCCGAGCAGAACAAAAGACCGAGAATGCCCATGCTCGATGAGCTACTCCACCGTGTGCGCAGCTATACGCCGCGCGTTCTGGAGACCGACCATAGCTTCCCAGAGGCGGCGGTGCTGGTGCCTATCACCCGCAGCGACGCGCCGGAACTGGTGCTGACTTTGCGTGCCAGTGGTCTGTCGACCCATGGCGGCGAAGTCGCCTTCCCCGGTGGGCGGCGCGACCCGGAAGACCGCGATCTGATTGATACCGCGCTGCGTGAGGCGCAGGAGGAAATCGGTCTGCCGGCGGGTTTGGTCGAAGTGATTGGCCCGCTCAGTAGCCTGGTGTCGCGGCACGGCATTCAGGTCACACCTTATGTTGGCATTGTCCCCGCTTACGTCGAGTATCAGGCCAACGATGGCGAAATCGCCTCGGTCTTCACGGTGCCGCTGGAGTTCTTTCGCGACCGATCCGCGGGAGATGACTCATCGCATCGACTACCTCGGCCGCAGTTGGTATGTACCGAGTTATCGCTATGGCGAATATAAAATCTGGGGCCTGACCGCGATCATGGTGGTTGAATTGGTCAATCTGCTTTACGACGCAGGGATCTCCCTGCATCAGCCTTCCGAATCCTTTATCAACCTGGGCTGAATGGTCGCAGTTTTGAG
The DNA here is from genome assembly GCF_003596405.1 of Pseudomonas cavernicola. Classification (NCBI taxonomy): domain Bacteria; kingdom Pseudomonadati; phylum Pseudomonadota; class Gammaproteobacteria; order Pseudomonadales; family Pseudomonadaceae; genus Pseudomonas; species Pseudomonas cavernicola. The sequence goes on along the minus strand of NZ_QYUR01000005.1, from coordinate 6,915 downwards.
GGCAACATCATGAAATATCGCCTGGGACAGTCGAGTGTCGACGTGCATCCGGACAGTTGGGTTGCGCCGAATGCCACCTTGGTTGGCAAGGTCAAGCTGGAGCCTGGGGCCAGTGTCTGGTTCAACGTGGTGCTGCGTGGCGATAACGAACTGATCCATATCGGTGAGAACAGTAACGTGCAGGACGGAACGGTGATGCACACCGACATGGGCTATCCACTGTCCATCGGCAAGGGCGTGACCATTGGTCATAACGCCATGCTGCATGGCTGCTCGGTCGGCGAGTACAGCCTGATCGGGATTAACGCCGTGGTGCTCAACGGCGCCAAGATCGGCAAGTACTGCATCATCGGCGCTAACGCCTTGATTGGCGAAGGCAAAGAAATTCCGGACGGCTCTTTGGTGATGGGCTCACCGGGTAAGGTGGTGCGCGAGCTGACTGAAGCTCAGAAGAAAATGCTCGAAGCCAGCGCACTACGTACATAACGGCCCAGCGCTACGCGCGCGATTTGGTCGAGCAGGACGCTTGATGGACGTTGAGCGTCCAGTGGCCTCGCCTTGCGTGAGTGTCTGTGGCTGGACGATGCGAATCTGCATCGGCTGCCAGCGCCCAATGTAGCAACGAATGGCGACCCGCTGCGCGGTGTATCCATGCGGCGGCTCCAGCGGGTGATTCCTCCACATTGCGCTGGCAGCCGATGCAGATATCCGCATCGTCCAGCGCACAGACACTCACGCAAGGCGAGGCCACTGGACGCTCAACGTCCATCAAGCGTCCCTGCTCGACCAAATCGCGCGCGTAGCGCTGGGCGTTATGTACGTAGTGCGCGGCGCTGGCTTCGAGCATTTTCTTCTGAGCTTCAGTCAGCTCGCGCACCACCTTACCCGGTGAGCCATCACCAAAGAGCCGTCCGGAATTTCTTTGCCTTCGCCAATCAAGGCGTTAGCGCCGATGATGCAGTACTTGCCGATCTTGGCGCCGTTGAGCACCACGGCGTTAATCCCGATCAGGCTGTACTCGCCGACCGAGCAGCCATGCAGCATGGCGTTATGACCAATGGTCACGCCCTTGCCGATGGACAGTGGATAGCCCATGTCGGTGTGCATCACCGTTCCGTCCTGCACGTTACTGTTCTCACCGATATGGATCAGTTCGTTATCGCCACGCAGCACCACGTTGAACCAGACACTGGCCCCAGGCTCCAGCTTGACCTTGCCAACCAAGGTGGCATTCGGCGCAACCCAACTGTCCGGATGCACGTCGACACTCGACTGTCCCAGGCGATATTTCATGATGTTGCCCTCAAAACTGCGACCATTCAGCCCAGGTTGATAAAGGATTCGGAAGGCTGATGCAGGGAGATCCCTGCGTCGTAAAGCAGATTGACCAATTCAACCACCATGATCGCGGTCAGGCCCCAGATTTTATATTCGCCATAGCGATAACTCGGTACATACCAACTGCGGCCGAGGTAGTCGATGCGATGAGTCATCTCCCGCGGATCGTCGCGAAAGAACTCCAGCGGCACCGTGAAGACCGAGGCGATTTCGCCATCGTTGGCCTGATACTCGACGTAAGCGGGGACAATGCCAACATAAGGTGTGACCTGAATGCCGTGCCGCGACACCAGGCTACTGAGCGGGCCAATCACTTCGACCAAACCCGCCGGCAGACCGATTTCCTCCTGCGCCTCACGCAGCGCGGTATCAATCAGATCGCGGTCTTCCGGGTCGCGCCGCCCACCGGGAAGGCGACTTCGCCGCCATGGGTCGACAGACCACTGGCACGCAAAGTCAGCACCAGTTCCGGCGCGTCGCTGCGGGTGATAGGCACCAGCACCGCCGCCTCTGGGAAGCTATGGTCGGTCTCCAGAACGCGCGGCGTATAGCTGCGCACACGGTGGAGTAGCTCATCGAGCATGGGCATTCTCGGTCTTTTGTTCTGCTCGGCATCATGGCATGAAAGAACCGGCTCGCCCAAGCCCTGCGCCACCAGGTGGCATCATTCAGCAGCGTGACTTTGCCTCCTCGACAACTTGCCGCCAAGGCCACCCGCGCGCCAAGATGGACGACGAACACAGAGGATCCGGCATGAAGTTTTGTAGCCAGTGCGGTAGCCCCGTGACGCCAGCGCATTCCGGAGGGCGATAACCGCCCGCGCTTCGTCTGCGTTGAGTGCCAGACCATCCATTACCAGAACCCGCGAATCGTCGCCGGCTGCGTGCCAGTATGGGGCGAGCAAGTACTGCTCTGCCGTCGAGCGATTGAGCCGCGCCGCGGCTACTGGACGCTCCCCGCCGGCTTTATGGAGAACGGTGAGACCATGCAGCAGGCTGCCGCCCGGGAAACGCTGGAAGAGGCTTGCGCCCGCGTGCAAGGGCTGAGCCTCTACACCCTGTTCGATCTGCCGCATATCAGCCAGATGCATGTGTTTTTTCGCGCCGAGCTGGTCGACCTGGACTTTGCCGTCGGCGCCGAAAGCCTGGAGGTGAAGTTGTTCCACGAACGTGACATCCCATGGTCAGAGCTGGCTTTCCCGACGGTCGGCCGTACCTTAGAATGCTACTTTGCCGACCGGGTAGCGCAGACCTACCCCGTGCGCAATGAGTCCGTTGAGGCCTTGCGCGCGCACTACAAGAAAACGTGACCGCCATGGCGGCTCCGATGACCTGGGATATAGCTCCGATGCGCTGGTTGTTAGCGGTTCTCTGTTTATCTTTTTGCCACTTTATCCCACGCCAATGCCGCGCCGACTCTCGACGGCAAAGCCGTGGACAAGGTTCTAGTGGTGAAATCCGAGCGCAAGCTGCTGCTAATGGGACACGGCCAGGTGCTGAAGGCCTATCGCGTTTCTCTCGGCAAGCAACCCGAAGGCGCCAAACAGCGCGAGGGCGATCGCCGCACTCCAGAAGGTTTCTATTGGATCGACTGGCGCAAGAACAGTGACAAATACAACCTGGCCATGCATATCTCCTACCCGAATATCCGCGACCAGGCTAACGCGCGCAAAGAAGGGGTTCCGCCTGGCGGGCATGATCATGATCCACGGCACGCCATTGGATGAGGAGTACCCGGAGTGGTATTTCCATACCCTGGATTGGACCGAAGGCTGCATCGCCATGAAGAACAGCGACATGCGTGAAATCTGGAATGTGGTAAAAGATGGCACCCTGATCGAAATCCGCCCGTAGGGTGGGTGAAACCCACCATCCAGCACCATTGGTGAGTTCCCCCCTACATCAAACAGCAAAAAGGCGCCCTCGAGCGCCTTTTTTGCTGGATGCATTTCAGAAGACCAAGTCCGACAAGCGCCACACCTCGAATGCCGGTGTCTCGTAGGGATGCGCCGTGCGCAACGCCTTCACCGCGTCGTGGATCAACTCGTCAGCCACCACCAACTCGACTTTCCACTCTGCCACTTGCTCGAGCAGACCGGCCTGACCGATGAACGGCTGACTGCCCGCCAGCGGCCGGAACTGCCCCTGCCCGAGGGCCTGCCAGCAGCAACTGTCATAGGCGCCGATACGCCCAGCACCAGCGGCAAAAACAGCATTCTTAACAACGTCCAGATGAGTTTCCGGGACATAAAAACACAGTTTGTACAATATTGCACCTCCAGCCCTGCAAACACCGGCCATTCAAGGGTTTTGATATATTTTGGGTAGAAATATTGGGTAGAATTGGTGGGTAGAATCCCCCTCCAGTGGTGTCATTATGCCAGCAAAATCCAATCACCTTGTGCAGCGCTCCACAACGTGGCATGTCCGCATAGATGTACCCGCCGACCTCCGCCACGCCTTTGGTAATCGTCGAATCCTTAGCAAATCCTTGAAGACTGGCGACAAGATGCTGGCCAAGACCATTGCCACTCAAGTGATTGGACAATGGAAAGCTTCATTTAGATCAATACGTGACGCCAAGCTGGCTAAGGGGGACGCATGGCGCGAGGAATTGGCAGACAATGCTAAAGCTCTAGGTGCAAGAATCGACAACAGCCTGCTATCAGCGATCAAGAACAAGCCCCACCCTAGCGATCCATTCTTTGCACTGTCCGAGGCAGAACAGAATGCAAAACTATCCGAGGCAGCCGCCGACCTAGCTAAAGTCGTGGCCCTCCTTTACAGGGATGGTGCAACCAGCCTCCCCTCTGAATTGATCCCCAGCTTGGAAGCTGCCCAAAAGGGCGACAGTATTGGCTTTCTCAGCTCAGCACTTAGCACCCTTCCAACCGCCCCATCACAGATCATTGCCAGACACTACAACCTGTCTCCCACCGAGGCAGCAGAAGCCCTTTCAATAGCTATCGATCCCAAGACCTATAAACCCAAGTCACCAATCAGCGCGGGTGCCATTGCAGCATTCAGGCAGCATACGAAAGCCAGAACGACAACGCCCGCACTACCGCCGTACTCATCAGCAAGCTAGAAGCCTTCTCCTCATACCTGACCACACAGGTCAAGCCGCTGACGTTCGATACAGTGGCCGAGTACCTGGACACGATCAGCGACAAGCGCCCAGACAAGGCAGGGCCACCTATGGGCCTTGCGCAAGTGGCATAAGTACGCCTGCCGGTATGTTCAGACCTACCGTGATCAGTTCGCCCACCTCCCCAGTCCATTCGCAGAACACACCCACGCAAGGGGTAGGCAAGGCCGGGGGTGAATCATGGGAAGCGTACACACGACAGGAAGCAGAACAGCTACACGCCGCAGCAGTGGCCAAGGGCGACCAAGAATTAGCCGACCTAATCAAGTTTGCTTGTCTGACAGGTTGCCGGATTGAAGAGATTGGACGAATCAGCACCAGCACCACCGTGTTTGACGATAACCACCAGCCAATCGCTTTTAACGTGGAAGATTCAAAACTGCCGCAGGTATCCGAACACTACCAATCCACCCGTCATTGCTCCCGCTGTACGTCCAGCGCCTCAAACAGACGAAGGATGGGTTCTTGTATGCAGCTAAACCAGATGCAGCCGGTAAACGCCTGAACGGCCCACAGCAACGGTTCACCAAGCTCAAGAAGGCCGAAGGGTTCACAGATCGCCACGTTTCCATAGTTTTCGCAGCAGCACGGCAACGCAGCTAGAACAAGCCGGGGCCAGTCCACTGGTTATCTCAAGCATTTTGGGTCATCGCCGTGGAAGCATAACCTTCGACGTTTACAGTGCAGGCGCTTCACTTGGGCAGAAGGCCGAGGCAATCAAGCTACTTGAGTTCAATTTCTAACCAGCACCAGCACACAGGCTAAACATGCCCCATCTTCCCTATAACGTAGGGAAAATGGGGCTCTAAAATCGTTTTCTCGCTTTCTCCGTGTCCGACACACCAAAACAAGAGAACGCGCAAAACACACTGTTTTTCCCGTATGTTTGTATTTCGTATGGTAGTGAAGTTATCCACAGAGTATGTAAAGTTTATAGAAATAGCTTTACAGAATTTCAGACCACTGTAGAGTGCTCTACCCGCTTTTGAAAACACCACAGATCGTAGTAGCGGTGTATGATCCACCGCAGATGCTCAGGTAAATAGAGTAGAATGTAAGAAAGTAGAGAAGATTAAGATCAACAGCGGTATAGCGTTAAGACAAATAGAGACAGAGATTGTGTTAAATTTCCGCTCTTGCGGGTGATCTTGGTTGCGTAATCGGCAAAAGAGATTGTATTAGCAGTACCGTTCGTCGCATATTGAAAAATAATGAATTCAATCAAATATGGCTGCGAGCCTTTAGATATGCGGGTTTCACTTGTTTAGTATATGTAAGTTAGTTTTCACCCTATTGCAATTTCGTTTGTAAGTATGATACTTTAAACTGACTGAATAAGATAAAGGTTTGGTGCAAGTATTCCGCAATGGACTTCCTACAATAGCTCTGTCCTTTCGCTCTATCCTCTTGATTCAAACTGTAATACCTCCTCTTCGCTTCACCCTCTGCTGTAAACAAACGCTGTCACTTACAAGACTGCCAGCGTAAATCAAAAAACTGTAGCCTCGACTTTCCCACTCTGTGGGTTTTGTTCTTGGCGTTAGATACCGATAGACCTACAGTTATTTTGTTATCGCCATTACACACTGGCATTCAGGTTACCTCATCCCTTCCGGTTTTGGTGTTTCTGGCGTTTTGTTTACCTTTAATTCGTTATTCCACCCATACAATCTAAACATCACCATTAAAACGGAGGCCTATTTATGGCTGTTATTACCATTCGAAACTGCCTCATGTGCAATGCCGAAATGCAATGCACCAGGGCAAGTAAACTAATCTGCTCAAACGTCTGCCACAGCAAAATGCACAAATTCCGTGTAAAACTCGGCCTAACAAATCCGAAATGCTCGACATTCTTAAACAACAACAAAAGGAAAATGAAAATGACTCCACCGCAACAAAATAAGCACTACCCGAGCACACCCCGCGTAAGGCTTCACCGTGCACGCCGAAAGCTACAGCTTACTTTTAAAGACTTGTTGTTCAAGCTTGATACAACTGAACAGCTTTTCACCCTTCAAGAGCAGATTGAACAGCTTTTGATTGAAGCAGAATCAAACCAGCTCTAAGCACCCTCTAAACATCGATCAAAACAGCATTGTTATTAGTGTTTTTCAACACTAATTTCATCGAACACATCCAAGACAAGCCAACTACAGCTTATCAGTGTGCGGGATTTTATCGCCTATAAACAAAGGATTTAACAATGAGATCAGATTATCTGTATATCGGTAATGACGTATTCAGTAAGAGTTGATGCTAATCAGCTTGGAAAACCTCCACTACCTGCAACGCCAAGCAATTCTACTGGGCAAGTCGCCAAGTGAATTGGTTAATGAATTTATCAACCACAAGAAGAAGGAGGTAGAAGTTAATGAGTAAACGTAAATGGCCAGATGGTTCAATTCGTCGGCATCAATCCTTCCGTTT
>NZ_QYUR01000004.1 GCF_003596405.1 Pseudomonas cavernicola | reverse complement strand
CTCCTCGAGCGAGCCGGTGAGTGCCTGGCCATGCAGCCTGGAACCAGCCTGTTCGGGGGCGCGGCCGCTGACGAAGACGGTCATACCGGCAGCGCCGAGAGCCAGAGCAATGCCCTTGCCGACGCCACGACTGGCGCCAGTGACGACGGCGACCTGGGTTAGTTCTGTATTCATATGCAGCTCCTGGATTTTGTGCACGATCGGCGCCGTTTTCAGGCTCAGCTTCGCGGATAAATCCGCTCCTACAAAAAGCCCCGCAGTCGCGGCCATTTCACAGGCCGGACACGGCTCCCTGTGGGAGCGGATTTATCCGCGATGGGTGGCACCTACGCACTAGTTAGGTTAATAGCGACGGACTGCTCAAGCGCTGGATCATCAGGCTCTGGTTCTTGATATGGTTCGCCGCCAGGTAACCGAAGGTCATGGCCGGGCCTATGGTGGAGCCGGCACCCGGGTAGGTACGGCCCATCATCGAGGCCGCGCTGTTGCCGATCGCATACAGGCCGGCGATCGGCTGACCATCCACATGCAGTACGCGGGCATGCACGTCGGTGAGCAGGCCGCCCTTGGTACCGATATCGCCGGCGTCGATGCGCACGGCATAGAACGGCCCCTTGTGCAGCGGTGCCAGGCAGGGATTGGGCTGCACATTGGGATCACCGTAGTAGCGGTCGAACAGCGACTCGCCCTTATGGAAATCCTCGTCGCGCCCCTGCACGGCCATGGCGTTGAAGCGCTCCACGCTGCGCGCCAATCCAGCGGGATCGACGCCGATCTGCCCGGCCAGGGCCTCCAGGCTCGCGGCCTTGTGGAAATAGCCACGCAGGTGCTTTGGCAATTGCCAGTCTGGCTGGGCGTAACCGGGCAGCAGCGCGCCGCAGGGGTATTTGCGCCGGAACTCGGCGTCGAAGACCATCCAGCAGGGCACGCTCACCGCGCCTTCGCGGTTGTTGGCATACATGGCGTAGACGATGTCGGTGTAGGGCGCTGCCTCGTTGACGAAGCGCTGGCCGGCGGAGTTGACCAGCACGCAGCCGGGCAAGGTACGTTCGACGAACAGCGCGCGCTGTTTTTCCTCACCCGCAACATGGGTGGTGGGCGCCCACCAACTGTGCCCCATCAGGGCTGTGTTCGCGCCTATGGCCTGGCCGGCGCGGATGGCGTCGCCGGTATTGTTCGGCGGCGTGGCGCTCCAGGTGGTCAGCGAAGGTTGTGGCAGATACTGCTCGCGCATCGCCTGGTTACGTTCGAAACCACCGGCGGCGAGGATCACCCCATGGCGCGCCTTGATCCGTAGCGGACGCCCCTCACGGCTGGCCAGCACGCCACTCACCCGGCCGTCCTCGACTATCAACTCTTCTAGCGCGCAGTTCAGCCACAGGGGTAGCGCGCGGTCCAACAGGGAGGCGCGCAAGGCGCCGATCAGCGCATTGCCCAGGGTCAGGAAACGGTCGCGGCGCGACAGCCGCCGACCCTCCCTATCCCGCCAGTAGCGCCAGATCACCCGCAGGGTCAGGCCGAGCCAACCCGGCCCACGGCAGAGCAGCACCTGCGCCTCCTTCATGGTCATGGCCATGCGCCCCATCATCAGGGTGCCGGGCGACGGCGGGCGCATGCGCAAAAATTCCTCACCCAGTTCGGCGGCATCGAACGGCTGCGGGTCCATGGAGCGGTAACCCGGCTTGCCGCCCTCCACCTCCGGGTAATAGTCGGCATAGTGGGGCTGCGCCTCGAAGCGCACCCGGCTGTGCCGCTCGAGGTACTCGACCATCTCGCGGCCGTGCTCGACATAGGCCTCGATGCGCCCATCGTCGATTTCCCCGTGGGTCACCGCTTTGATATAGCGAATCGCCTCCTCCACCGAGTCCGTACCGCCGAGCGCGGCGATCCGATGGTTATTCGGAATCCAGATGCCGCCGCCGGACACCGCCGAAGTGCCGCCATACTCCGCGCTCTTCTCGAGCAGCAGCACATTCAGCCCCAGGTCATGGGCGCGCAGCGCGGCGGTCATGGCCCCCGCTCCCGAGCCGACCACCAGCACATCGCAGCAGTCATCCCAGTTGATTTGCCGTCACTCATGCGGCTCGCTCCTTTCTTGTTATACGAAGAGGCGCGCGCCGGACGGGCCGGCGGCAGTTAGACGGATTCTTATCCCCGCCCCGGCGAGCAACATCGTCCGATGGGACTACGGGCAAAGGGTATGGGCGATGTGAATGCGGGCGCTCTGGTATGGGCTGTCTTCGTAGGGCGGGTGAAACCCGCCAAATAAAAACAAGCCCACACTATTAGCCAACCATCAGTTCTTTACCGCGCGGGTTTTACCCGCCCTACAAGGCTGTCGCTTTCTTCGGCGGCTTTGGGCGGCGCAGACAGTCTGCCCGGCGGGCAGCGCCATGCCGGAGCGGACGATCAGCAGCGGCGCTCCGGCAGTCGAAGCCTGGAATTTGAACCAAACTGATCTTAGGGGATCGTCCGCGCTCACTAGTCTTTATGGACGATGTTGCGATTCCCCCCGTGACCACATAGTCAGTCGCGCCTCACTTAACTGAACCTTGAGCGTAGGGCCTCGATGCCTTGCCTCACCGAGAGGAACAAAATGATAAGAACAACAAAAAGCCAACTCCGTACACCGCTGAACAGCGCCATTCGCTTTGCGCTGGTAAGCCTGGCTGGCGGTTTGAGCCTGCAAGCCCAGGCGCTGTCCTTCCAGCCCAGCGATGAGGTGGCCATAGATCTGGACACCACCCTGAGCTATGGCCTGGCCTGGCGTACCGACGACCGCGACCACCGACTGACCGCTGACGCCAATGGCAACGACGGTGACAACGCCTTCGACAAAGGCAGCCTGATCAACAACCGCGTCGGCTTCCTCACCGAAGCCAACGTCAAATGGCGCGAAGACTACGGCCTGTTCGTTCGCGCCGCCGGCTTCTACGACAACGTCTACGACCAGGGCAACGACAATGACACCGGCACCTCCAACTGTTTCGCCGGTGGTCAGTGCGCAAGACCCGACCGCTTTCCCCAGGACACCATCGACCAGCACCGCGAGGACCTGCGCCTGCTCGACTCCTACTTCTATGGCACCTGGGATGTAGCCGGCCGCGACCTCAACCTGCGCCTCGGCGATCAGGTGGTGAGCTGGGGTGAGAGTCTGTTCTACCAAGGCATCTCGTCCGCGCAGAGCCCGGTGGACGCCACCAAGGCGACCACCCCCGGCGTCGAGGTCAAGGAGATCCTGCTGCCGGTCGGCCAGCTGTTCGCCCAGTACAGCCTGACCGACAACCTCAACCTGCAGGCCTACTACCAGTACGAGTGGGAAAAACCGAACTGTTCGGGGTCGGCAGCTACTTCTCCACCACCGACCTGATCGACGAAGGCGGCTTCAACGACGCCAGCGGTTTCCTCAAGCGGCTGGACGACGACGAACCGTCCGACAGCGGTCAATACGGCGTGGCCATGACCTATACCGCCGAATCGCTGAACAATACCGAGTTCGGTGTTTACTATTCGCGTTTCCACGACAAGGCTCCGACGCTGGATTTCCTCAGCGACTTTGGCAGCTACCGGGTGCGCTACTTCGACGACATCGACCAATACGGCGCCAGTTTCGCCACCGTACTCGGCGACACCAGTTTCTCGGGTGAGGTCAGCTACCGCGATGGCCAGCCGGTGCTGGTCGATACCGCCACCACGTTCAACGGCTTCGGCTTCCCCATCGACATCCCGCTCCCGCCGCACGCGGTAAGTGCCGAAACCCTGCAAGCGCAGATGTCCATGATCCATGTGGTTGGCCCAACCTCCTGGGCGGACAACACCACCCTGGTCGGTGAAGTGGTTTACAACAACGTCATGGACAACGACAAGGCGGAGTCTTTCACCGTCTTCATTCCTGGCATAGGCCCCCTCAACACTCCGGAAACCGACAAGCTCTTCAAGGACCGAGACGCCTGGGGCTACACCGTCCAGGCCTCGTTCGACTACAACAACGTGTTCAGCGGCTGGGACATGTCGGTTCCCATCACCTACAGCACCGCAGCGCAACGCGATAGCTCGCTACTGGGCTCGATCAACTCGGGCGAGGGCGACGATCGCATGAGTGTCGCCAGCTCCTGGCGTTACCTCAACAACTTCACCGTGGAGGCTAGCTACAACGCTTTTCTGGGCAACTCGAAGAATGCCCCCTTGGCAGACCGCGACAACGTCGCCCTCAACTTCAAATACCGTTTCTGAAGCCTCTGACGGAGGAACCCAGCATGACCAGAAGCACCCAAACCCTGTTCCGCACGGCCCTGGCCGTTACCCTGCTCAGCGGCAGCCTTGCCGTTCAAGCCAAGGTCAGCAACGAAGAGGCCGCTCGCCTGGGTCAAGATCTGACCCCCATGGGCGCCGAGAAAGCCGGCAACGCCGACGGCAGCATCCCCGCCTGGTCCGGCAAATGGCGCGGCGCCCCGCCCCAGGTGAAATTCGCGGGCCCCGGCACGCCCTATCCAGACCCTTACGCCGATGAAAAACCCTTGTTCACCATCACCGCAGAGAACGTGGCGCAGTACGCCGACAATCTCAGCGATGGCCAGAAGGCGCTGCTCAAACGCTATCCCACCACGTTCAAGATCCCGGTTTACCCGAGTCACCGCGACTTCCGCTACGACCAGAAGACCGATGACAACATCAAACAGAATGCCCTCAACGCCGAGCTGATCGACGGCGGCTACGGCACCAAGAACGCCTTCGGCGCCTCGCCCTTCCGATCCCGAAGAACGGCAGCGAGCTGATGTTCAACCACGTCCTGCAGGGGCGCGCCGCGAAAGAAGAGGCCGACTACCTTCAGGTCGTGAACTATGCCGATGGCAACAAGGTCTTCGAGAAGGTCAACTACAAGATCCTCTCGACTTGGTCCGACACGAACCTTACGTTGGAGTCAGTCAATGGCGTTATGTCGCACTTCCTGCTGACCACTATGGAGCCCGTGCGCAAGAAAGGTGAGATGGTCGTTGGCCACGAATTCATCAACCCCGTAGCCTCACCCCGGCAGGCGTGGATGTACGCACCAGGCCAACGCCGGGTACGTCGCGCACCCACTGTGGGCTATGACTCGCCCACCGGTGCTGGCGGCTTTCGCGTCTATGACGAGGACCGTCTGTTCAACGGCGCACCAGACCGCTACGAGTGGACGATCCTGGGCAAGAAAGAGCTCTACATCCCCTACCACAACTACAAGCTCGACGATCCCAGCGTGAAGGCCGAGCAGTTGCTGGCCACCAAGGGCCACGTCAACCCTGACTATATGCGGTATGAGAAACACCGCGTCTGGGTGCTGGAAGCCAAGCTGAAGGAAGGCAGCCGCCACATCTACGCCAAGCGCGTGCTCTACCTCGACGAGGACTCCTGGGCGGCTACGCTGGCTGACAACTACGACAACCGTGGCCAGTTTTGGCGCACCAACATGCAAGCCTCGATCTACACCTACGACACCCAGCGTTATCACGCCCGGTTGGGTATGTACCATGACCTGATCGCCGGCTCCTATCTGGTCGACCGGCTGCTGGTTGACCAGCAACCGGCGAAGTTGAATGCCAGCAACTTCACGGAAAGCGATTTCACCCCAGGCAACCTGCGCAAGTTGGGTACGCGCTAAGAACCTGCTCAAGATCGTCGCGAGCGCAGGTCAGGCAAGGCGAAAACAGGCGAGGACGCGGAGTTTACGAGTGGTAAATGAGCAGTCCGAGCCTGTTTTCAACGCAGCATGGCCAAGCGCAGCAGATATTGAATAGGTTCTGAGCCTAGCTCCCTGATCGGCCCGTTCGCTCAGGGAGCCCAATTGCAGCCGGCGTGCGGCACAGCACAATCCGCACGCCAGCAGCATATCTGTCGAACCTCTGTAACCAAGCCTTGCCAGACTGGCGGTGCCGCTGCGCCCCGCCGGTGATGGCCTTACTTTGATCGCATGGAGACGATAATAATGAATAAGTTGTTAACCGCCGCCCTGGGCGTGGCCGGTGTGAGCCTGTCACTGCAGGCCAATGCTTTGAACATCCTGCTAACCAACGATGACGGCTGCCGTGCGCCGGGCATCGGCTTCGTCTACCAGGCACTGGTTGGCGCCGGTCACCAGGTCACCCTGGTCGGCCCGCTGAACGACAGCAGTGGTATCGGTGCCGCCAGCGTGGTCAACCCCGGCCAGGCCGTGGCGGTGACCGAGCTGGCGCCCGGCAAGTTCTGCGTCGGCCCGCCGGAAGGCTACACCCCTCCGGCCGGCAAGACCTCGGCAATCGGCACGCCGGTGGATGCGGTCAACGTCGGCCTTGGCCTGCTGCTCAAGGACAACCCACCGGATCTGGTGGTCTCCGGGACCAACTTCGGCGACAACGTCGGCCCACTGACCCAGATGTCCGGCACAGTGAACGCTGCCGTACGCGCCATGTTCAAGGGGGTGCCGGCGGTGGCGGTGTCTACCGCGATCGACATGGAGCTGTTTATGCGTGACCGCCAGGCTGGCTACCTGAAGACCCTGAACGCCATGGACGACACGGCCAACTTCGCGGTGAAGGTGATCGACAAGGCCTCTGCAACCGGTGCCCAGGCCAAGCGTCAGTGCGAGCAGAGCAAGGACAAAGCCAAGCCGTTCTGCGAGCTGAACGTACTCGGTTTGCCAGGCACCACCGGGCTGAACATCAACTACCCGGCCCGCGAAGCCAGCGAGGTGACTGGCGTCAGCTATGCACCGATCGGCGACTGGGGCACCGTGAACTTCGTCCCGCAGCGCGGCGCGGATGGCATTGTACGGGTCAATCTGGTGTCGCCACCGACCCCGACAGCAGCCCAGCAGCAGGCCGATGCTTATCAGCTGTGGTCGGGCAATGCGGTGATCACCGTAATCGACGGCAATATGACCGCGTTACCGGCGCTGCAGGAGAAGGCCAAGCTGATGCTCGAAGGTCTGAAACCCTGATTCAGCAGATATAAAAAAGCCCCGCCTAGTGCGGGGCTTTTTTATGGGGCTAATCAGCGCAGATCAATCTTCGCGATAGCGACGCAGCTTCAACTGCTTACCTGCCACACGAGTGTCCTTGAGCTTGGTCAGCAGACGCTCCAGGCCATCTTCCGGCAGCTCTACCAGGCTGAAGCTGTCACGCACCTGAATGCGACCGATCGCCTCACGAGCCAGGCCGCCTTCGTTGAGGATGGCACCAAGCAGATTCTTCGCGGCGATACCATCACGGGCACCCAGCGCAGTACGGCAACGCGCACGGCCATCGGCCAGCGGCATCGGCGCGCGACGCTCACGCACATCACCACGCTCGGAACGCTCACCGCTACGCTCGCTACGTTCACGCGGTGCACTGTTCGGCACCAGCGGCTGCTCACGCTCGACTTCAGCCAGGGTCAGCGCTTGGCCGTTGGTGGCTTTGCGCAGCAAAGCCGCGGCCAGCGCACGCGGGCTGCAACCGATATCGGCGGTCAGACGATCCAGCAGATCGCCATGCGTCGCTTCAGCATCAGCCACCAGCGGCGCCAGGCTGCTGGTCAGCTTCTTGATGCGTGCCGTTAGCACAGCAGCAGCATCTGGCAGGCGCACTTCGGCGACTTTTTGTCCAGTCACACGCTCGATCACCTGCAGCATGCGGCGCTCAGCGGCGTCACAGCAGCAAGGCGCGACCGGTACCGGCACGCCGGTAGACGATACGGTGCACATAGGATTCCGGATCGGCATATCCGTTCATCACGTGACGCGGCATCGGCCCGCGCCGTAGTCAGATCCGGATCACGGCTCGCGAGCATCAGGCGCCGATGTCCGGCGACCTGTCGTCAGGCGAGCCGGCATCCAGCTGCGGCTGACGGTGCATGCGCAGAATCCGAGCGTGTGATCGACTCGCTGAAAGATGGCCGCTGGACATCGTCGTTGCTACCGACGTCGCGGCCCGTGCCTTGACGTGCCGCGCATCATCACGTGATGAACGTGGATATGCCGTACGATCCGGAATCCTATGTGCACCGTATCGGTCGTACCGGGCGTGCCGGTCGTACCGGTCGCGCCTTGCTGCTGGTGACGCCGCGTGAGCGCCGCATGCTGCAGGTGATCGAGCGTGTGACTGGACAAAAAGTCGCCGAAGTGCGCCTGCCAGATGCTGCTGCTGTGCTAACGGCACGCATCAAGAAGCTGACCAGCAGCCTGGCGCCGCTGGTGGCTGATGCTGAAGCGACGCATGGCGATCTGCTGGATCGTCTGACCGCCGATATCGGTTGCAGCCCGCGTGCGCTGGCCGCGGCTTTGCTGCGCAAAGCCACCAACGGCCAAGCGCTGACCCTGGCTGAAGTCGAGCGTGAGCAGCCGCTGGTGCCGAACAGTGCACCGCGTGAACGTAGCGAGCGTAGCGGTGAGCGTTCCGAGCGTGGTGATGTGCGTGAGCGTCGCGCGCCGATGCCGCTGGCCGATGGCCGTGCGCGTTGCCGTACTGCGCTGGGTGCCCGTGATGGTATCGCCGCGAAGAATCTGCTTGGTGCCATCCTCAACGAAGGCGGCCTGGCTCGTGAGGCGATCGGTCGCATTCAGGTGCGTGACAGCTTCAGCCTGGTAGAGCTGCCGGAAGATGGCCTGGAGCGTCTGCTGACCAAGCTCAAGGACACTCGTGTGGCAGGTAAGCAGTTGAAGCTGCGTCGCTATCGCGAAGATTGATCTGCGCTGATTAGCCCCATAAAAAAGCCCCGCACTAGGCGGGGCTTTTTTATATCTGCTGAATCAGGGTTTCAGACCTTCGAGCATCAGCTTGGCCTTCTCCTGCAGCGCCGGTAACGCGGTCATATTGCCGTCGATTACGGTGATCACCGCATTGCCCGACCACAGCTGATAAGCATCGGCCTGCTGCTGGGCTGCTGTCGGGGTCGGTGGCGACACCAGATTGACCCGTACAATGCCATCCGCGCCGCGCTGCGGGACGAAGTTCACGGTGCCCCAGTCGCCGATCGGTGCATAGCTGACGCCAGTCACCTCGCTGGCTTCGCGGGCCGGGTAGTTGATGTTCAGCCCGGTGGTGCCTGGCAAACCGAGTACGTTCAGCTCGCAGAACGGCTTGGCTTTGTCCTTGCTCTGCTCGCACTGACGCTTGGCCTGGGCACCGGTTGCAGAGGCCTTGTCGATCACCTTCACCGCGAAGTTGGCCGTGTCGTCCATGGCGTTCAGGGTCTTCAGGTAGCCAGCCTGGCGGTCACGCATAAACAGCTCCATGTCGATCGCGGTAGACACCGCCACCGCCGGCACCCCCTTGAACATGGCGCGTACGGCAGCGTTCACTGTGCCGGACATCTGGGTCAGTGGGCCGACGTTGTCGCCGAAGTTGGTCCCGGAGACCACCAGATCCGGTGGGTTGTCCTTGAGCAGCAGGCCAAGGCCGACGTTGACCGCATCCACCGGCGTGCCGATTGCCGAGGTCTTGCCGGCCGGAGGGGTGTAGCCTTCCGGCGGGCCGACGCAGAACTTGCCGGGCGCCAGCTCGGTCACCGCCACGGCCTGGCCGGGGTTGACCACGCTGGCGGCACCGATACCACTGCTGTCGTTCAGCGGGCCGACCAGGGTGACCTGGTGACCGGCGCCAACCAGTGCCTGGTAGACGAAGCCGATGCCCGGCGCACGGCAGCCGTCATCGTTGGTTAGCAGGATGTTCAAAGCATTGGCCTGCAGTGACAGGCTCACACCGGCCACGCCCAGGGCGGCGGTTAACAACTTATTCATTATTATCGTCTCCATGCGATCAAAGTAAGGCCATCACCGGCGGGGCGCAGCGGCACCGCCAGTCTGGCAAGGCTTGGTTACAGAGGTTCGACAGATATGCTGCTGGCGTGCGGATTGTGCTGTGCCGCACGCCGGCTGCAATTGGGCTCCCTGAGCGAACGGGCCGATCAGGGAGCTAGGCTCAGAACCTATTCAATATCTGCTGCGCTTGGCCATGCTGCGTTGAAAACAGGCTCGGACTGCTCATTTACCACTCGTAAACTCCGCGTCCTCGCCTGTTTTCGCCTTGCCTGACCTGCGCTCGCGACGATCTTGAGCAGGTTCTTAGCGCGTACCCAACTTGCGCAGGTTGCCTGGGGTGAAATCGCTTTCCGTGAAGTTGCTGGCATTCAACTTCGCCGGTTGCTGGTCAACCAGCAGCCGGTCGACCAGATAGGAGCCGGCGATCAGGTCATGGTACATACCCAACCGGGCGTGATAACGCTGGGTGTCGTAGGTGTAGATCGAGGCTTGCATGTTGGTGCGCCAAAACTGGCCACGGTTGTCGTAGTTGTCAGCCAGCGTAGCCGCCCAGGAGTCCTCGTCGAGGTAGAGCACGCGCTTGGCGTAGATGTGGCGGCTGCCTTCCTTCAGCTTGGCTTCCAGCACCCAGACGCGGTGTTTCTCATACCGCATATAGTCAGGGTTGACGTGGCCCTTGGTGGCCAGCAACTGCTCGGCCTTCACGCTGGGATCGTCGAGCTTGTAGTTGTGGTAGGGATGTAGAGCTCTTTCTTGCCCAGGATCGTCCACTCGTAGCGGTCTGGTGCGCCGTTGAACAGACGGTCCTCGTCATAGACGCGAAAGCCGCCAGCACCGGTGGGCGAGTCATAGCCCACAGTGGGTGCGCGACGTACCCGGCGTTGGCCTGGTGCGTACATCCACGCCTGCCGGGGTGAGGCTACGGGGTTGATGAATTCGTGGCCAACGACCATCTCACCTTTCTTGCGCACGGGCTCCATAGTGGTCAGCAGGAAGTGCGACATAACGCCATTGACTGACTCCAACGTAAGGTTCGTGTCGGACCAAGTCGAGAGGATCTTGTAGTTGACCTTCTCGAAGACCTTGTTGCCATCGGCATAGTTCACGACCTGAAGGTAGTCGGCCTCTTCTTTCGCGGCGCGCCCCTGCAGGACGTGGTTGAACATCAGCTCGCTGCCGTTCTTCGGGATCGGGAAGGGCGAGGCGCCGAAGGCGTTCTTGGTGCCGTAGCCGCCGTCGATCAGCTCGGCGTTGAGGGCATTCTGTTTGATGTTGTCATCGGTCTTCTGGTCGTAGCGGAAGTCGCGGTGACTCGGGTAAACCGGGATCTTGAACGTGGTGGGATAGCGTTTGAGCAGCGCCTTCTGGCCATCGCTGAGATTGTCGGCGTACTGCGCCACGTTCTCTGCGGTGATGGTGAACAAGGGTTTTTCATCGGCGTAAGGGTCTGGATAGGGCGTGCCGGGGCCCGCGAATTTCACCTGGGGCGGGGCGCCGCGCCATTTGCCGGACCAGGCGGGGATGCTGCCGTCGGCGTTGCCGGCTTTCTCGCGCCCATGGGGGTCAGATCTTGACCCAGGCGAGCGGCCTCTTCGTTGCTGACCTTGGCTTGAACGGCAAGGCTGCCGCTGAGCAGGGTAACGGCCAGGGCCGTGCGGAACAGGGTTTGGGTGCTTCTGGTCATGCTGGGTTCCTCCGTCAGAGGCTTCAGAAACGGTATTTGAAGTTGAGGGCGACGTTGTCGCGGTCTGCCAAGGGGCATTCTTCGAGTTGCCCAGAAAAGCGTTGTAGCTAGCCTCCACGGTGAAGTTGTTGAGGTAACGCCAGGAGCTGGCGACACTCATGCGATCGTCGCCCTCGCCCGAGTTGATCGAGCCCAGTAGCGAGCTATCGCGTTGCGCTGCGGTGCTGTAGGTGATGGGAACCGACATGTCCCAGCCGCTGAACACGTTGTTGTAGTCGAACGAGGCCTGGACGGTGTAGCCCCAGGCGTCTCGGTCCTTGAAGAGCTTGTCGGTTTCCGGAGTGTTGAGGGGGCCTATGCCAGGAATGAAGACGGTGAAAGACTCCGCCTTGTCGTTGTCCATGACGTTGTTGTAAACCACTTCACCGACCAGGGTGGTGTTGTCCGCCCAGGAGGTTGGGCCAACCACATGGATCATGGACATCTGCGCTTGCAGGGTTTCGGCACTTACCGCGTGCGGCGGGAGCGGGATGTCGATGGGGAAGCCGAAGCCGTTGAACGTGGTGGCGGTATCGACCAGCACCGGCTGGCCATCGCGGTAGCTGACCTCACCCGAGAAACTGGTGTCGCCGAGTACGGTGGCGAAACTGGCGCCGTATTGGTCGATGTCGTCGAAGTAGCGCACCCGGTAGCTGCCAAAGTCGCTGAGGAAATCCAGCGTCGGAGCCTTGTCGTGGAAACGCGAATAGTAAACACCGAACTCGGTATTGTTCAGCGATTCGGCGGTATAGGTCATGGCCACGCCGTATTGACCGCTGTCGGACGGTTCGTCGTCGTCCAGCCGCTTGAGGAAACCGCTGGCGTCGTTGAAGCCGCCTTCGTCGATCAGGTCGGTGGTGGAGAAGTAGCTGCCGACCCCGAACAGTTCGGTTTTTTCCCACTCGTACTGGTAGTAGGCCTGCAGGTTGAGGTTGTCGGTCAGGCTGTACTGGGCGAACAGCTGGCCGACCGGCAGCAGGATCTCCTTGACCTCGACGCCGGGGGTGGTCGCCTTGGTGGCGTCCACCGGGCTCTGCGCGGACGAGATGCCTTGGTAGAACAGACTCTCACCCAGCTCACCACCTGATCGCCGAGGCGCAGGTTGAGGTCGCGGCCGGCTACATCCCAGGTGCCATAGAAGTAGGAGTCGAGCAGGCGCAGGTCCTCGCGGTGCTGGTCGATGGTGTCCTGGGGAAAGCGGTCGGGTCTTGCGCACTGACCACCGGCGAAACAGTTGGAGGTGCCGGTGTCATTGTCGTTGCCCTGGTCGTAGACGTTGTCGTAGAAGCCGGCGGCGCGAACGAACAGGCCGTAGTCTTCGCGCCATTTGACGTTGGCTTCGGTGAGGAAGCCGACGCGGTTGTTGATCAGGCTGCCTTTGTCGAAGGCGTTGTCACCGTCGTTGCCATTGGCGTCAGCGGTCAGTCGGTGGTCGCGGTCGTCGGTACGCCAGGCCAGGCCATAGCTCAGGGTGGTGTCCAGATCTATGGCCACCTCATCGCTGGCTGGAAGGACAGCGCCTGGGCTTGCAGGCTCAAACCGCCAGCCAGGCTTACCAGCGCAAAGCGAATGGCGCTGTTCAGCGGTGTACGGAGTTGGCTTTTTGTTGTTCTTATCATTTTGTTCCTCTCGGTGAGGCAAGGCATCGAGGCCCTACGCTCAAGGTTCAGTTAAGTGAGGCGCGACTGACTATGTGGTCACGGGGGAATCGCAACATCGTCCATAAAGACTAGTGAGCGCGGACGATCCCTAAGATCAGTTTGGTTCAAATTCCAGGCTTCGACTGCCGGAGCGCCGCTGCTGATCGTCCGCTCCGGCATGGCGCTGCCCGCCGGGCAGACTGTCTGCGCCGCCCAAAGCCGCCGAAGAAAGCGACAGCCTTGTAGGGCGGGTAAAACCCGCGCGGTAAAGAACTGATGGTTGGCTAATAGTGTGGGCTTGTTTTTATTTGGCGGGTTTCACCCGCCCTACGAAGACAGCCCATACCAGAGCGCCCGCATTCACATCGCCCATACCCCTTTGCCCGTAGTCCCATCGGACGATGTTGCTCGCCGGGGCGGGGATAAGAATCCGTCTAACTGCCGCCGGCCCGTCCGGCGCGCGCCTCTTCGTATAACAAGAAAGGAGCGAGCCGCATGAGTGACGGCAAAATCAACTGGGATGACTGCTGCGATGTGCTGGTGGTCGGCTCGGGAGCGGGGGCCATGACCGCCGCGCTGCGCGCCCATGACCTGGGGCTGAATGTGCTGCTGCTCGAGAAGAGCGCGGAGTATGGCGCACTTCGGCGGTGTCCGGCGGCGGCATCTGGATTCCGAATAACCATCGGATCGCCGCGCTCGGCGGTACGGACTCGGTGGAGGAGGCGATTCGCTATATCAAAGCGGTGACCCACGGGGAAATCGACGATGGGCGCATCGAGGCCTATGTCGAGCACGGCCGCGAGATGGTCGAGTACCTCGAGCGGCACAGCCGGGTGCGCTTCGAGGCGCAGCCCCACTATGCCGACTATTACCCGGAGGTGGAGGGCGGCAAGCCGGTTACCGCTCCATGGACCCGCAGCCGTTCGATGCCGCCGAACTGGGTGAGGAATTTTTGCGCATGCGCCCGCCGTCGCCCGGCACCCTGATGATGGGGCGCATGGCCATGACCATGAAGGAGGCGCAGGTGCTGCTCTGCCGTGGGCCGGGTTGGCTCGGCCTGACCCTGCGGGTGATCTGGCGCTACTGGCGGGATAGGGAGGGTCGGCGGCTGTCGCGCCGCGACCGTTTCCTGACCCTGGGCAATGCGCTGATCGGCGCCTTGCGCGCCTCCCTGTTGGACCGCGCGCTACCCCTGTGGCTGAACTGCGCGCTAGAAGAGTTGATAGTCGAGGACGGCCGGGTGAGTGGCGTGCTGGCCAGCCGTGAGGGGCGTCCGCTACGGATCAAGGCGCGCCATGGGGTGATCCTCGCCGCCGGTGGTTTCGAACGTAACCAGCGATGCGCGAGCAGTATCTGCCACAACCTTCGCTGACCACCTGGAGCGCCACGCCGCCGAACAATACCGGCGACGCCATCCGCGCCGGCCAGGCCATAGGCGCGAACACAGCCCTGATGGGGCACAGTTGGTGGGCGCCCACCACCCATGGTTGCGGGTGAGGAAAAACAGCGCGCGCTGTTCGTCGAACGTACCTTGCCCGGCTGCGTGCTGGTCAACTCCGCCGGCCAGCGCTTCGTCAACGAGGCAGCGCCCTACACCGACATCGTCTACGCCATGTATGCCAACAACGCGAAGGCGCGGTGAGCGTGCCCTGCTGGATGGTCTTCGACGCCCGAGTTCCGGCGCAAATACCCTGCGGCGCGCTGCTGCCCGGTTACGCCCAGCCAGACTGGCAATTGCCAAAGCACCTGCGTGGCTATTTCCACAAGGCCGCGAGCCTGGAGGCCTGGCCGGGCAGATCGGCGTCGATCCCGCTGGATTGGCGCGCAGCGTGGAGCGCTTCAACGCCATGGCCGTGCAGGGGCGCGACGAGGATTTCCATAAGGGCGAGTCGCTGTTCGACCGCTACTACGGTGATCCCAATGTGCAGCCCATCCCTGCCTGGCACCGCTGCACCAAGGGGCCGTTCTATGCCGTGCGCATCGACGCCGGCGATATCGGTACCAAGGGCGGCCTGCTCACCGACGTGCATGCCCGCGTACTGCATGTGGATGGTCAGCCGATCGCCGGCCTGTATGCGATCGGCAACAGCGCGGCCTCGATGATGGGCCGTACCTACCCGGGTGCCGGCTCCACCATAGGCCCGGCCATGACCTTCGGTTACCTGGCGGCGAACCATATCAAGAACCAGAGCCTGATGATCCAGCGCTTGAGCAGTCCGTCGCTATTAACCTAACTAGTGCCGTAGGTGCCACCCATCGCGGATAAATCCGCTCCCACAGGGAGCCGTGTCCGGCCTGTGAAATGGCCGCGACTGCGGGCTTTTGTAGGAGCGGATTTATCCGCGAAGCTGAGCCTGAAAACGGCGCCGATCGTGCACAAAATCCAGGAGCTGCATATGAATACAGAACTAACCCAGGTCGCCGTCGTCACTGGCGCCAGTCGTGGCGTCGGCAAGGGCATTGCTCTGGCTCTCGGCGCTGCCGGTATGACCGTCTTCGTCAGCGGCCGCGCCCCCGAACAGGCTGG
>NZ_QYUR01000002.1:502500-507500 GCF_003596405.1 Pseudomonas cavernicola | reverse complement strand
CGATAGTGAACTAGTACCGTGAGGGAAAGGCGAAAAGAACCCCGGAGAGGGGAGTGAAATAGATCCTGAAACCGTATGCGTACAAGCAGTGGGAGCCCACTTTGTTGGGTGACTGCGTACCTTTTGTATAATGGGTCAGCGACTTATTTCAGTGGCGAGCTTAACCGAATAGGGGAGGCGTAGCGAAAGCGAGTCTTAATAGGGCGTTTAGTCGCTGGGAATAGACCCGAAACCGGGCGATCTATCCATGGGCAGGTTGAAGGTTGGGTAACACTAACTGGAGGACCGAACCGACTACCGTTGAAAAGTTAGCGGATGACCTGTGGATCGGAGTGAAAGGCTAATCAAGCTCGGAGATAGCTGGTTCTCCTCGAAAGCTATTTAGGTAGCGCCTCGTGTATCACTGCTGGGGGTAGAGCACTGTTTCGGCTAGGGGGTCATCCCGACTTACCAAACCGATGCAAACTCCGAATACCAGCAAGTGCGAGCACGGGAGACACACGGCGGGTGCTAACGTCCGTCGTGAAAAGGGAAACAACCCAGACCGTCAGCTAAGGTCCCAAAGTTATGGTTAAGTGGGAAACGATGTGGGAAGGCTTAGACAGCTAGGAGGTTGGCTTAGAAGCAGCCACCCTTTAAAGAAAGCGTAATAGCTCACTAGTCGAGTCGGCCTGCGCGGAAGATGTAACGGGGCTCAAACCATACACCGAAGCTACGGGTATCACTTAGGTGATGCGGTAGAGGAGCGTTCTGTAAGCCTGTGAAGGTGAGTTGAGAAGCTTGCTGGAGGTATCAGAAGTGCGAATGCTGACATGAGTAACGACAATGGGTGTGAAAACACCCACGCCGAAAGACCAAGGTTTCCTGCGCAACGTTAATCGACGCAGGGTTAGTCGGTCCCTAAGGCGAGGCTGAAAAGCGTAGTCGATGGAAAACAGGTTAATATTCCTGTACTTCTAGTTATTGCGATGGGGGGACGGAGAAGGCTAGGCCAGCTTGGCGTTGGTTGTCCAAGTTTAAGGTTGTAGGCTGGGTGCTTAGGTAAATCCGGGCGCCTAAGGCTGAGAACTGATGACGAGTGCTCATTAGAGCGCGAAGTGGTTGATGCCATGCTTCCAAGAAAAGCCTCTAAGCTTCAGATAACTAGGAACCGTACCCCAAACCGACACAGGTGGTTGGGTAGAGAATACCAAGGCGCTTGAGAGAACTCGGGTGAAGGAACTAGGCAAAATGGCACCGTAACTTCGGGAGAAGGTGCGCCGGTGAGGGTGAACGATTTACTCGGTAAGCCCATGCCGGTCGAAGATACCAGGCCGCTGCGACTGTTTATTAAAAACACAGCACTCTGCAAACACGAAAGTGGACGTATAGGGTGTGACGCCTGCCGGTGCCGGAAGGTTAATTGATGGGGTTAGCTAACGCGAAGCTCTTGATCGAAGCCCCGGTAAACGGCGGCCGTAACTATAACGGTCCTAAGGTAGCGAAATTCCTTGTCGGGTAAGTTCCGACCTGCACGAATGGCGTAACGATGGCGGCGCTGTCTCCACCCGAGACTCAGTGAAATTGAAATCGCTGTGAAGATGCAGTGTATCCGCGGCTAGACGGAAAGACCCCGTGAACCTTTACTATAGCTTTGCACTGGACTTTGAATTTGCTTGTGTAGGATAGGTGGGAGGCTTTGAAGCGTGAACGCCAGTTTGCGTGGAGCCAATCTTGAAATACCACCCTGGCAACTTTGAGGTTCTAACTCAGGTCCGTTATCCGGATCGAGGACAGTGTATGGTGGGTAGTTTGACTGGGGCGGTCTCCTCCTAAAGAGTAACGGAGGAGTACGAAGGTGCGCTCAGACCGGTCGGAAATCGGTCGTAGAGTATAAAGGCAAAAGCGCGCTTGACTGCGAGACAGACACGTCGAGCAGGTACGAAAGTAGGTCTTAGTGATCCGGTGGTTCTGTATGGAAGGGCCATCGTCAACGGATAAAAGGTACTCCGGGATAACAGGCTGATACCGCCAAGAGTTCATATCGACGGCGGTGTTTGGCACCTCGATGTCGGCTCATCACATCCTGGGGCTGAAGCCGGTCCCAAGGGTATGGCTGTTCGCCATTTAAAGTGGTACGCGAGCTGGGTTTAGAACGTCGTGAGACAGTTCGGTCCTATCTGCCGTGGAGTTTGAGATTTGAGAGGGGCTGCTCCTAGTACGAGAGGACCGGAGTGGACGAACCTCTGGTGTTCCGGTTGTCACGCCAGTGGCATCGCCGGGTAGCTATGTTCGGAATAGATAACCGCTGAAAGCATCTAAGCGGGAAACTAGCCTCAAGATGAGATCTCACTGGAACCTTGAGTTCCTAAAGGGCCGTCGAAGACTACGACGTTGATAGGTGGGGTGTGTAAGCGCTGTGAGCGTTGAGCTAACCCATACTAATTGCCGTGAGGCTTGACCATATAACACCCAAGCAATTTGCTTAACGGCGTTTTGTTGCGTGTGGAGACGCGACTTACTTCGCTATTCTTCGTTTCGACTACTGAGTTCGGGGATGGGATCAGTGGTTTCCCAACGCCCCGACTTTGGTCGCAAAAGCAACGGCGAGCTGTCGCCTGACGGGGGCACTCCAATTGGGTCTGCTGATGGACCGTTCTTGGTCGAGTTTGGCTTTCGGTCTCGTCTTCACCTCATCAATTCGCCTTAAGCAATTGCTTGGGTGTTATGGTCAAGCCTCACGGGCAATTAGTTGGGTTACTCAACGCCTCACAGCGCTTACACACCCCACTATCAACTCGTAGTCTTCGACGGCCCTAGGGAACTCAAGGTTCCAGTGAGATCTCACTGAGGCTAGTTTCCCGCTTAGATGCTTTCAGCGGTTATCTATTCCGAACATAGCTACCGGCGATGCCACTGGCGTGACAACCGGAACACCAGAGGTTCGCCACTCCGGTCTCTCGTACTAGGAGCAGCCCCTCTCAAATCTCAAACGTCCACGGCAGATAGGACCGAACTGTCTCACGACGTTCTAAACCCAGCTCGCGTACCACTTTAAATGGCGAACAGCCATACCCTTGGGACCGGCTTCAGCCCCAGGATGTGATGAGCCGACATCGAGGTGCCAAACACCGCCCGTCGATATGAACTCTTGGGCGGTATCAGCCTGTTATCCCCGGAGTACCTTTATTCCGTTGAGCGATGGCCCTTCCATACAGAACACCGGATCACTAAGACCTACTTTCGTACCTGCTCGACGTGTCTGTCTCGCAGTCAAGCGCGCTTTTGCCTTTATACTCTACGACGATTTCCGACCGGTCTGAGCGCACCTTCGTACTCCTCCGTTACTCTTAGGAGGAGACCGCCCAGTCAAACTACCCACCATACACTGTCCTCGATCCGGATAACGGACCTGAGTTAGAACCTCAAAGTTGCCAGGGTGGTATTTCAAGATTGGCTCACGCAAACTGGCGTTCACGCTTCAAAGCCTCCCACCTATCCTACACAAGCAAATTCAAAGTCCAGTGCAAAGCTATAGTAAAGGTTCACGGGGTCTTTCCGTCTAGCCGCGGATACACTGCATCTTCACAGCGATTTCAATTTCACTGAGTCTCGGGTGGAGACAGCGCCGCCATCGTTACGCCATTCGTGCAGGTCGGAACTTACCCGACAAGGAATTTCGCTACCTTAGGACCGTTATAGTTACGGCCGCCGTTTACCGGGGCTTCGATCAAGAGCTTCGCGTTAGCTAACCCCATCAATTAACCTTCCGGCACCGGGCAGGCGTCACACCCTATACGTCCACTTTCGTGTTTGCAGAGTGCTGTGTTTTTAATAAACAGTCGCAGCGGCCTGGTATCTTCGACCGGCATGGGCTTACCGAGTAAATCGTTCACCCTCACCGGCGCACCTTCTCCCGAAGTTACGGTGCCATTTTGCCTAGTTCCTTCACCCGAGTTCTCTCAAGCGCCTTGGTATTCTCTACCCAACCACCTGTGTCGGTTTGGGGTACGGTTCCTAGTTATCTGAAGCTTAGAGGCTTTTCTTGGAAGCATGGCATCAACCACTTCGCGCTCTAATGAGCACTCGTCATCAGTTCTCAGCCTTAGGCGCCCGGATTTACCTAAGCACCCAGCCTACAACCTTAAACTTGGACAACCAACGCCAAGCTGGCCTAGCCTTCTCCGTCCCCCCATCGCAATAACTAGAAGTACAGGAATATTAACCTGTTTTCCATCGACTACGCTTTTCAGCCTCGCCTTAGGGACCGACTAACCCTGCGTCGATTAACGTTGCGCAGGAAACCTTGGTCTTTCGGCGTGGGTGTTTTTCACACCCATTGTCGTTACTCATGTCAGCATTCGCACTTCTGATACCTCCAGCAAGCTTCTCAACTCACCTTCACAGGCTTACAGAACGCTCCTCTACCGCATCACCTAAGTGATACCCGTAGCTTCGGTGTATGGTTTGAGCCCCGTTACATCTTCCGCGCAGGCCGACTCGACTAGTGAGCTATTACGCTTTCTTTAAAGGGTGGCTGCTTCTAAGCCAACCTCCTAGCTGTCTAAGCCTTCCCACATCGTTTCCCACTTAACCATAACTTTGGGACCTTAGCTGACGGTCTGGGTTGTTTCCCTTTTCACGACGGACGTTAGCACCCGCCGTGTGTCTCCCGTGCTCGCACTTGCTGGTATTCGGAGTTTGCATCGGTTTGGTAAGTCGGGATGACCCCCTAGCCGAAACAGTGCTCTACCCCAGCAGTGATACACGAGGCGCTACCTAAATAGCTTTCGAGGAGAACCAGCTATCTCCGAGCTTGATTAGCCTTTCACTCCGATCCACAGGTCATCCGCTAACTTTTCAACGGTAGTCGGTTCGGTCCTCCAGTTAGTGTTACCCAACCTTCAACCTGCCCATGGATAGATCGCCCGGTTTCGGGTCTATTCCCAGCGACTAAACGCCCTATTAAGACTCGCTTTCGCTACGCCTCCCCTATTCGGTTAAGCTCGCCACTGAAAATA
>NZ_QYUR01000002.1:300000-495000 GCF_003596405.1 Pseudomonas cavernicola | reverse complement strand
GTTCAGAATTGAATATTCCTGGGGTGACCTGGTTGAATATTGACTTCTGGTCTTTGACTAGTAAGTAACAATCGTTCTTTAAAAATTTGGGTATGTGATAGAAAGAATAGACTGGTCACCCTTTTCACTGGGGTGTGATCAGGCTAAGGTAAAATTTGCGAGTTTAATTGCGAATTTTCGGCGAATGTCGTCTTCATAGTATAACCAGATTGCTTGGGGTTATATGGTCAAGTGAAGAAGCGCATACGGTGGATGCCTTGGCAGTCAGAGGCGATGAAAGACGTGGTAGCCTGCGAAAAGCTTCGGGGAGTCGGCAAACAGACTGTGATCCGGAGATATCTGAATGGGGGAACCCACCTAACATAAGTTAGGTATCTTGCACTGAATACATAGGTGTAAGAAGCGAACCCGGGGAACTGAAACATCTAAGTACCCGGAGGAAAAGAAATCAACCGAGATTCCCTTAGTAGTGGCGAGCGAACGGGGACTAGCCCTTAAGCTTCTTTGATTTTAGCGGAACGCTCTGGAAAGTGCGGCCATAGTGGGTGATAGCCCTGTACGCGAAAAGATCTTAGAAGTGAAATCGAGTAGGACGGAGCACGAGAAACTTTGTCTGAATATGGGGGGACCATCCTCCAAGGCTAAATACTACTGACTGACCGATAGTGAACTAGTACCGTGAGGGAAAGGCGAAAAGAACCCCGGAGAGGGGAGTGAAATAGATCCTGAAACCGTATGCGTACAAGCAGTGGGAGCCCACTTTGTTGGGTGACTGCGTACCTTTTGTATAATGGGTCAGCGACTTATTTTCAGTGGCGAGCTTAACCGAATAGGGGAGGCGTAGCGAAAGCGAGTCTTAATAGGGCGTTTAGTCGCTGGGAATAGACCCGAAACCGGGCGATCTATCCATGGGCAGGTTGAAGGTTGGGTAACACTAACTGGAGGACCGAACCGACTACCGTTGAAAAGTTAGCGGATGACCTGTGGATCGGAGTGAAAGGCTAATCAAGCTCGGAGATAGCTGGTTCTCCTCGAAAGCTATTTAGGTAGCGCCTCGTGTATCACTGCTGGGGGTAGAGCACTGTTTCGGCTAGGGGGTCATCCCGACTTACCAAACCGATGCAAACTCCGAATACCAGCAAGTGCGAGCACGGGAGACACACGGCGGGTGCTAACGTCCGTCGTGAAAAGGGAAACAACCCAGACCGTCAGCTAAGGTCCCAAAGTTATGGTTAAGTGGGAAACGATGTGGGAAGGCTTAGACAGCTAGGAGGTTGGCTTAGAAGCAGCCACCCTTTAAAGAAAGCGTAATAGCTCACTAGTCGAGTCGGCCTGCGCGGAAGATGTAACGGGGCTCAAACCATACACCGAAGCTACGGGTATCACTTAGGTGATGCGGTAGAGGAGCGTTCTGTAAGCCTGTGAAGGTGAGTTGAGAAGCTTGCTGGAGGTATCAGAAGTGCGAATGCTGACATGAGTAACGACAATGGGTGTGAAAAACACCCACGCCGAAAGACCAAGGTTTCCTGCGCAACGTTAATCGACGCAGGGTTAGTCGGTCCCTAAGGCGAGGCTGAAAAGCGTAGTCGATGGAAAACAGGTTAATATTCCTGTACTTCTAGTTATTGCGATGGGGGACGGAGAAGGCTAGGCCAGCTTGGCGTTGGTTGTCCAAGTTTAAGGTTGTAGGCTGGGTGCTTAGGTAAATCCGGGCGCCTAAGGCTGAGAACTGATGACGAGTGCTCATTAGAGCGCGAAGTGGTTGATGCCATGCTTCCAAGAAAAGCCTCTAAGCTTCAGATAACTAGGAACCGTACCCCAAACCGACACAGGTGGTTGGGTAGAGAATACCAAGGCGCTTGAGAGAACTCGGGTGAAGGAACTAGGCAAAATGGCACCGTAACTTCGGGAGAAGGTGCGCCGGTGAGGGTGAACGATTTACTCGGTAAGCCCATGCCGGTCGAAGATACCAGGCCGCTGCGACTGTTTATTAAAAACACAGCACTCTGCAAACACGAAAGTGGACGTATAGGGTGTGACGCCTGCCCGGTGCCGGAAGGTTAATTGATGGGGTTAGCTAACGCGAAGCTCTTGATCGAAGCCCCGGTAAACGGCGGCCGTAACTATAACGGTCCTAAGGTAGCGAAATTCCTTGTCGGGTAAGTTCCGACCTGCACGAATGGCGTAACGATGGCGGCGCTGTCTCCACCCGAGACTCAGTGAAATTGAAATCGCTGTGAAGATGCAGTGTATCCGCGGCTAGACGGAAAGACCCCGTGAACCTTTACTATAGCTTTGCACTGGACTTTGAATTTGCTTGTGTAGGATAGGTGGGAGGCTTTGAAGCGTGAACGCCAGTTTGCGTGGAGCCAATCTTGAAATACCACCCTGGCAACTTTGAGGTTCTAACTCAGGTCCGTTATCCGGATCGAGGACAGTGTATGGTGGGTAGTTTGACTGGGGCGGTCTCCTCCTAAAGAGTAACGGAGGAGTACGAAGGTGCGCTCAGACCGGTCGGAAATCGGTCGTAGAGTATAAAGGCAAAAGCGCGCTTGACTGCGAGACAGACACGTCGAGCAGGTACGAAAGTAGGTCTTAGTGATCCGGTGGTTCTGTATGGAAGGGCCATCGCTCAACGGATAAAAGGTACTCCGGGGATAACAGGCTGATACCGCCCAAGAGTTCATATCGACGGCGGTGTTTGGCACCTCGATGTCGGCTCATCACATCCTGGGGCTGAAGCCGGTCCCAAGGGTATGGCTGTTCGCCATTTAAAGTGGTACGCGAGCTGGGTTTAGAACGTCGTGAGACAGTTCGGTCCCTATCTGCCGTGGACGTTTGAGATTTGAGAGGGGCTGCTCCTAGTACGAGAGGACCGGAGTGGACGAACCTCTGGTGTTCCGGTTGTCACGCCAGTGGCATCGCCGGGTAGCTATGTTCGGAATAGATAACCGCTGAAAGCATCTAAGCGGGAAACTAGCCTCAAGATGAGATCTCACTGGAACCTTGAGTTCCCTAAAGGGCCGTCGAAGACTACGACGTTGATAGGTGGGGTGTGTAAGCGCTGTGAGGCGTTGAGCTAACCCATACTAATTGCCCGTGAGGCTTGACCATATAACACCCAAGCAATTTGCTTAACGGCGAATTGATGAGTGTGAAGACGAGACCGAAAGTTCGTCAAACTCGCGCAAGACTGTCTATCACAGACCCAATTAGGAGTAGCGCGTCAGCGACACTCCAGCCGAATTGCTTGACGACCATAGAGCGTTGGAACCACCTGATCCCATCCCGAACTCAGTAGTGAAACGACGCATCGCCGATGGTAGTGTGGGGTCTCCCCATGTGAGAGTAGGTCATCGTCAAGCTTAAATTCCAAACCCCCCAGTCGCGCAAGCGAGTGGGGGGTTTGTCTTTGTGCGCCGGAAAAGCAGCGCAGCGGCGCGCCAGGCCGGGCGCCCTGTGGGGGTGGCCTGAACACGCGGAGGTCGATAGGGCGCTAAGTGGGAGCTTTCTATGCAATCGAGGTGCGCGCCGATATGATGCCAGCCTCATTGTGAGGCGATATCTGCATGCTTACGTTGTTGAAGCTCTTACAAGATGGGCGCTTTCATTCAGGTCAAGCTCTTGGCGCTGCTCTTGGGGTTAGTCGCAGTGCTGTGTGGAAGCAATTACAGCAATTAGAAGCTGAATTGAGCTTGCCTGTTCATAAGGTGCGTGGCCGAGGTTATCGGCTAGCTAGCCCATTAGTGCTGCTAGATGCTGAGCGCTTGGTTGTGCCTTCTGGAGTGCCGGCGTGGCCGGCGCTCCTTGTAAATTCGACTGACTCCACAAATGCTGAGGCGCTGAGGCATTTGGAGGGCGGAGCGCAAGCACCATTTTTTGTTTTGGCGGAATGCCAAACTGCTGGGCGTGGTCGCCGCGGGCGCAAATGGGTGAGTCCGTTTGCAGAGAACCTTTATTACAGCTTGGTATTGCGTATCGAGGGGGGGCTCGCCAGCTCGAGGGGCTTAGCTTGGTTGTCGGTCTTGCGGTGATGCAGACGTTGCGGAGTGCTGGTGTGGCTGATGTTGGCCTGAAGTGGCCAAATGATCTTCTTGTGTCGGGTCGCAAGATCGCAGGAATCCTGCTGGAGTTGTCTGGTGATCCGGCGGATGTTTGTCACGTGGTCATAGGTATTGGGGTCAATGTGAACATGCGGGCTATTGATGAGGGTATTGATCAGCCTTGGACCTCGATGCGAATTGAGATCGGTGAGTTGATAGATCGTAATGTGCTGGTCCGTCAGTTAAACGAACGTTTGCAGGATTACCTGACGAGGCATCGTGAGCAGGGTTTTGTTGGTTTGCAGGCTGAATGGGAGGCTAGTCACTTGTGGCAAGGGCGTTCTGTATTACTGGCTGCTGGTGCGCAGCAGATCGAAGGTGTTGTGCTGGGTATTGATCGGCAGGGTGCGCTGCGGTTGCTGGTGGATGGTATTGAGCGGCAATACAGTGGCGGTGAGCTCAGTTTGAGGTTGCGCAATGATTCTTGAACTCGACTGCGGTAATAGCTTTATTAAGTGGCGAGTGATCGTGGGTACCGGTTCGGGTGTGCTGTCTGGTGGTGTCGTTGACTCAGCTGAGCAGTTGCTTTTGGAGCTGCAGCTAATTCCTGGTCTTGCGTTGCAGCATTGTCGTCTCGTCAGTGTGCGAAGTGATGATGAAACGGCACAGCTCATGGATTTACTTGCGCAACGTTTTGGGATCGCTTCTTGCCGGGCGCGCTCTGCGCTGGTGGCCGCCGGAGTGCGCAACGGTTACAAAGACTATGATCGGCTTGGGTTAGATCGCTGGCTGGCGATATTGGGTGCTTACCATCTGGCTGGCGGGGCATGTCTGGTGCTGGACTTGGGGACGGCGGTTACTTCTGATTTCGTGGCGGCGGATGGCGAGCATTTGGGGGGGTTTATTTGTCCTGGAGTGCCGTTAATGCGCAATCAGTTGAGAACGCATACTCGACGAATTCGTTACGATGACGTCGCTGCGGAGCAGGCTCTTCATGCGTTGACGCCGGGTCGCTCGACTGTTGAGGCTGTGGAGCGCGGCTGTTCACTGATGCTGCGTGGGTTTGTGCATACGCAGCTTGAGCTGGCTAAAGAATACTGGGGAGAAGATTTCCAGATTTTTCTGACTGGAGGGGATGCTGTGCTGGTCAAGGAGGTTCTGCCTTCTGCCCGCGTGATGCCTGATCTGATCTTTATTGGCTTGGCGATTGCCTGTCCGCTGTCCTGAGGCTTTTATGCGCTGGCTATTTCTTCTGTTACTGGTACTCAACCTTTTCTATTACGTCTGGCATCAGCAGCAGGCTCCCTTACGTGCGAAGGAGGTGGCGCCCCTCTCTCTTTATCAAGGGGCGCGGCAGGATATTCGCTTGCTCAGCGAGTCGAGCGAGGCGCAGGTTCGTCGTGAGCAGTCGGGCGGAGCTGCGGCGGAGGTGTCCGAGGCCTGTCTCTTTCTTGGTGGGTTTGAGCGGGAGGATGCTGCTCAAGTGGTGGGGCAGCGTCTACTCAGTCTGGACATTCAATCTGAGGTAAAGGCCGTTGATGCGCCAGCAGGGCTGGACTATTGGGTGTATCTGGCACCTCTTGCCTCCCGGGAGGCTTCGCTGCGTCAGCTGAAAGAGTTGCAGGCGCGGAAAATCGACAGCTACATCATTACTCAGGGCGATTTGTCCAATGGCATCTCCCTGGGGATCTTCCCGCGCGGCGAGTCTGCTGAAAGTGTCATGCAGCGCCTGCGCGAGGTGGGCTATGAGCCAATGCTGCGAGAGTTGCCGCGTGCCCATCGTGATTTCTGGGTGCGCATTGCTCCTCAGAGCCGGCGACTTGCCGATGACTCGCTGCTGCAGACCTTGGCTCAGGACTTTAATGGGTTGCAGCATCAATTAATGCCTTGTGAAAGCGTTGCAACGCCCCGTTAGTTTGAATAGAATGGCGCCCGCTTTGCAGGGTTGCCTTCTGGGTGAGTCTGAAAAGTTGCTGTCAATGGAGCTAACCTCAAGTTTTTTATGAGGAAATGCTTGACAGTAGGGTGGCATGCTACGAGAATGCCGCCTCACTTTGGAGGGGTTCCCGAGTGGCCAAAGGGATCAGACTGTAAATCTGACACGCGAGTTTCGAAGGTTCGAATCCTTCCCCCTCCACCAAATTAAGCGTGAGCTGCAAGCTCCGCGGGTATAGTTCAACGGTAGAACCTCAGCCTTCCAAGCTGATGGTGCGGGTTCGATTCCCGCTACCCGCTCCAAGTTTGTTGTTTGTGCAAAGTGTTCGCTCATGTAGCTCAGCTGGTAGAGCACACCCTTGGTAAGGGTGAGGTCAGCGGTTCGATTCCGCTCATGAGCTCCATTATATGAAGGCAGATATGCAGATATCTGCCTTTGTTTTAATGGTGGCGCGACTAGCTCAATTTATCGATGGGAGACGGTCTGATGGCTAAAGAAAAGTTTGAACGGAATAAGCCGCACCTCAACGTCGGCACCATTGGTCACGTTGACCATGGCAAAACGACTCTGACTGCTGCTCTGACCAAAGTCTGCGCCGAAGCCTTCGGTGGTTCCGCGCGTGACTTCGCCCAGATCGACAACGCTCCGGAAGAAAAGGCTCGTGGCATCACGATCAATACGTCCCACGTTGAATACGATTCGGCTATCCGCCACTACGCGCACGTTGACTGCCCGGGTCACGCTGACTATGTGAAAAACATGATCACTGGTGCCGCGCAGATGGATGGTGCGATCCTGGTTTGCTCCGCTGCTGACGGCCCGATGCCGCAGACTCGTGAGCACATCCTGCTGTCCCGTCAGGTGGGCGTTCCTTACATCGTGGTCTTCCTGAACAAGGCGGACATGGTGGACGACGCTGAGCTGCTGGAGCTGGTTGAGATGGAAGTGCGCGATCTGTTGAGCGCATACGACTTCCCGGGCGACGACACTCCGATCGTTATCGGTTCCGCGCTGATGGCGTTGAACGGCCAAGATGACAACGAAATGGGTGTTAGCGCAGTGCGTAAGCTGGTTGAGACTCTCGACAGCTACATTCCGCAGCCGGAGCGCGCAATCGACAAGCCATTCCTGATGCCAATCGAAGACGTGTTCTCCATCTCCGGCCGCGGTACGGTGGTAACCGGTCGTGTTGAGCGTGGCATCGTCAAGATTCAGGAAGAAGTGGAAATTGTTGGTATCCGTGATACCACCAAGACCATTTGCACTGGTGTTGAGATGTTCCGCAAGCTGCTGGACGAAGGTCGTGCCGGTGAGAACGTTGGCGTACTGCTGCGTGGCACCAAGCGTGATGATGTTGAGCGTGGTCAGGTCTTGGCCAAGCCGGGCACCATCAAGCCGCACACCAAGTTCGAAGGCGAAGTGTACATTCTGAGCAAGGAAGAGGGCGGTCGTCACACGCCGTTCTTCAAGGGCTACCGTCCGCAGTTCTACTTCCGTACGACTGACGTAACCGGTAACTGCGAACTGCCAGAAGGCGTTGAGATGGTCATGCCGGGCGACAACATCAAAATGGTTGTCACCCTGATTGCTCCGATCGCGATGGAAGACGGTCTGCGTTTCGCCATCCGTGAAGGTGGTCGTACCGTTGGCGCTGGTGTAGTTGCCAAAATCATCGAGTAATCGTTGATCTACCCCTGTCAGGCCGGCATAATGGTCGGCCTGATTTTGTTTTAGGTCAGTAGCTCAATTGGCAGAGCGACGGTCTCCAAAACCGTAGGTTGGGGGTTCGATTCCCTCCTGACCTGCCAGTTTTACGCAGTAGTAAAACTGGCACGTCTTTCACAGGATCCTCGTAAATGACTGTTAAGGCTGAAGCCAAAGATTCTCGCTTTGATCTGCTTAAGTGGCTGGCAGTTGCTGCTTTGGTAGTGGTTGGCGTGGTCGGCAATCAGTTCTTCTCTGGTGAGCCGATTCTGTACCGTGTCCTGGGCTTGTTGGTGCTCGCAGTTGCTGCTGCGTTTGTGGCACTGCAAACTACCAAGGGGCAAGCGTTCTTCGGGCTCGCAAAAGAAGCTCGTGTTGAAATTCGTAAAGTCGTTTGGCCAACCCGCCAGGAAACCACGCAGACCACGTTGATTGTCGTGGCTGTTGTTTTGGTGATGGCGTTGTTGCTGTGGGGGCTTGACTCCCTGCTGGGCTGGCTTGTTTCCTTGATTGTTGGTTGAAGGTGTCCCGTGGCTAAGCGTTGGTACGTTGTGCATGCTTACTCGGGTTACGAGAAGCATGTCATGCGCTCCTTGATTGAGCGCGTCAAGCTGGCTGGCATGGAAGATGGGTTCGGCGAGATTCTGGTCCCCACTGAAGAAGTGGTGGAGATGCGTAATGGCCAGAAGCGCAAAAGCGAACGCAAATTCTTTCCAGGCTATGTTCTGGTGCAGATGGACATGAGCGAAGGTACTTGGCACTTGGTCAAGGATACTCCTCGTGTCATGGGTTTTATTGGCGGTACTGCCGACAAGCCTGCACCTATTACTGATAAAGAGGCTGATGCAATTCTGCGTCGTGTTGCTGATGGTAGTGACAAGCCGAAGCCGAAAACACTGTTTGAGCCGGGTGAGATGGTCCGCGTTACTGACGGTCCTTTCGCTGACTTCAGTGGCGTGGTTGAAGAAGTGAATTATGAAAAAAGCCGGATTCAGGTTGCTGTGACCATCTTTGGTCGCTCTACCCCGGTTGAGTTGGAGTTCAGCCAGGTCGAGAAGGCATAGCTGGCAAAGCATCCCGTACCCCGCAGTCATAGGCTGCGGGGTTTTGTCGTCACTGGGATAAACACGCAAGTAACCGGGGAGCCGAAAGGCGCTAGAACCCGTAATTGGAGTAGCTCATGGCTAAGAAGATAACGGCTTATATCAAGCTGCAAGTAAAGGCTGCACAGGCTAACCCGAGCCCGCCCGTCGGTCCGGCTCTTGGTCAGCATGGCGTGAACATCATGGAGTTCTGCAAGGCGTTCAACGCCAAGACTCAGGGCATGGAGCCTGGTCTGCCGACTCCCGTGATTATCACCGTTTATAGCGATCGCAGCTTCACCTTTGAAACCAAAAGCACCCCGGCTTCAGTTCTGCTGAAAAAGGCTGCTGGCTTGACTAGCGGTTCCGCGCGCCCGAATACCGTCAAGGTAGGCACCGTGACCCGTGCTCAGCTCGAAGAGATCGCCAAGACCAAGTCTGCCGATCTGACTGCAGCTGATATGGATGCGGCCGTGCGTACTATCGCCGGTTCCGCTCGCAGCATGGGCCTCAACGTGGAGGGTGTGTAATGGCTAAGTTGACCAAGCGCCAAAAAGCTATCGCGGCCAAAATCGAGCCGGGTAAGGCTTATGGCTTTGAAGAAGCAGCAAATCTGTTGAGCGAGCTGTCCACTGTCAAGTTCACTGAGTCGGTTGACATCGCAGTGAACCTCGGCGTTGATCCGCGTAAATCCGACCAGGTCGTACGTAGCGCTACCGTGCTGCCGCACGGTACTGGCAAAACCGTTCGCGTTGCCGTGTTCACTCAAGGCCCGGCTGCTGAGGCTGCCCTCGCTGCCGGCGCTGATCGCGTTGGCATGGATGAGCTGGCAGCTGAAATGAAAGCTGGCGACCTGAACTACGACGTTGTTATTGCCTCTCCGGACGCAATGCGTGTTGTGGGCCAGCTGGGTCAGATCCTCGGCCCGCGCGGCCTGATGCCGAACCCGAAAGTCGGCACCGTAACTCCAGACGTAGCTACCGCTGTGAAAAACGCGAAAGCTGGTCAGGTTCG
The DNA here is from genome assembly GCF_003596405.1 of Pseudomonas cavernicola. Taxonomy (NCBI): domain Bacteria; kingdom Pseudomonadati; phylum Pseudomonadota; class Gammaproteobacteria; order Pseudomonadales; family Pseudomonadaceae; genus Pseudomonas; species Pseudomonas cavernicola. Next base: position 485,221 of record NZ_QYUR01000002.1, on the reverse strand, counting down.
TTATCGCACCGACAAGAATGGCATCATCCACACCTCCGTTGGCAAGGTCGGTTTCGACGCCGTCAAGCTGAAGGAAAACGTGGAGGCCCTGATTGCCGATCTGAAGCGCATCAAGCCTGCTTCTTCGAAAGGTATTTACGTTAAGCGCGTGACCCTGAGCACCACCATGGGTCCAGGCCTGGTCATCGACCAAGGCTCGCTCGACGCTTAAGCCGCTGCTGTAAACAAATAGAGGCTGGCGGGAGCGATCTCGCCAGCCTGAAAAATTGGGGTCCCTGCCTGGCGGGGGCTATCCAAGACCGTAGGCGACGCAAGTCTTAAACCTCAAGCCTACGCAGATGGTGCTCCCGATTCCTTACCGAATCAGACACCAAACGACATCCAGCCTCGGTTGGATGAAACGGTAACAAGCAGGAGTTAACCCGTGGCAATTAAACTCGAAGACAAGAAGGCCATCGTCGCTGAAGTCAACGAGGCTGCCAAAGCTGCTCTGTCCGCTGTCGTGGCTGATGCCCGTGGTGTGACAGTAGGCGCTATGACCGGACTCCGTAAAGAGGCCCGCGAAGCTGGCGTATACGTGCGTGTCGTACGTAATACCCTGCTGCGTCGCGCCGTTGAAGGCACTCAATATGACGTGCTCAACGACGTGTTCAAAGGCCCGACCCTGATTGCGTTCTCCACGGAACACGCTGGCGCTGCTGCCCGCCTGTTCAAGGAATTCGCCAAGGGTCAGGACAAGTTCGAGATTAAGGCAGCTGCGTTCGAGGGCAAGTTCCTCGCAGCTAACCAGATCGACGTACTGGCAACTCTGCCGACCTACGACGAAGCCATTTCTCAGCTGATGAGCGTGATTCAAGGCGCTACCAGCAAGTTGGCTCGTACTCTGGCGGCCGTTCGCGACCAGAAAGAAGCTGCCGCCGCTTAAGGCTAAGCAAATTCTTTCAAGTTTATTTGTTTATTTCGATGGCCGCGAAGGCTGTCCCCCAATACAGGAATTAGAGTCATGGCTCTGTCTAACGAAGACATCATCGAAGCAATCGGCCAGAAAAGCGTTCTGGAAGTTGTTGAACTGATCAAGGCAATGGAAGAAAAGTTCGGCGTTAGCGCTGCTGCTGCTTCCGCTGGCCCAGCTGTAGCTGCTGCTGTTGCTGAAGAGCAGACCGAGTTCAACGTTATGTTGCTCGAGTCTGGCGAGAAGAAAGTTAACGTGATCAAGGTTGTCCGTGAGCTGACCGGTCTGGGTCTGAAAGAAGCTAAAGCAGTCGTTGACAGCGCCCCAGGCGTTGTTAAAGAAGGCGTGTCGAAAGACGAAGCTGAAGCTGCTAAGAAAGCCCTGGAAGAAGCAGGCGCCAAAGTCGAGCTCAAGTAAGCGACGACCTTGCGTCTACAGCCCAAGCGTTAAGCGAAAGGCTGATGGCTGGTGGCTTTTGCCACCGGCCTTTTTCCGTTATAGGTCGCCTGCCTCGGTGGGGGATCTGTAACAGAAGTGGTACCCACCCTGTGCGGTGGCGCAAACCATTGGGTTTGCAAGATTTTCTGGCTGTTCCCGTCGGGAGGAGCCAAATAAGCAGGTGACCAAGCTGGGGAACGCTGATGGCTTACTCATACACTGAGAAAAAACGTATCCGCAAGGACTTTAGCAAGTTGCCGGATGTCATGGATGTGCCGTATCTCCTGGCCATTCAGCTGGATTCGTATCGCGAATTCCTGCAGGCGGGAGCGACGAAAGATCAGTTCCGTGACATCGGCCTGCATGCGGCCTTCAAGTCCGTTTTCCCGATTATCAGCTATTCCGGCAATGCTGCTCTGGAGTATGTCGGTTATCGCCTGGGCGAACCGGCATTTGACGTGAAAGAGTGCGTGCTGCGTGGCGTTACATTCGCCGTGCCGCTGCGGGTAAAAGTCCGTCTGATCATTTTCGATAAGGAATCGTCGAACAAAGCGATCAAGGACATTAAAGAGCAAGAAGTCTACATGGGGGAAATTCCCCTGATGACTGAGAACGGTACTTTCGTTATCAACGGTACCGAGCGTGTCATCGTTTCCCAGCTGCACCGCTCCCCAGGTGTGTTCTTCGACCACGACAAGGGCAAGACCCACAGCTCCGGCAAGCTGCTGTATTCCGCGCGGATCATTCCTTACCGTGGTTCCTGGCTCGATTTCGAATTCGATCCGAAGGATGCAGTATTCGTCCGTATCGACCGTCGCCGCAAGCTGCCGGCGTCCGTCCTGCTGCGCGCGCTGGGTTACACCACCGAACAAGTGCTCGACGCTTTCTACGCGACCAACGTATTCCACGTGAAGGGCGAGAGCCTGAGCTTGGAGCTGGTTCCGCAGCGTCTGCGTGGTGAAATTGCCGCTCTCGACATCAAAGACGAGAAGGGCAAGGTCATCGTTGAGCAGGGCCGCCGTATTACCGCGCGCCACATCAATCAGTTGGACAAATCCGGCATCAAAGAGCTGGAAGTGCCGCTGGACTACGTGATCGGTCGCACGACTGCCAAGGCCATCGTGCATCCGGCCACCGGCGAGATCCTCGCCGAGTGCAATACCGAGCTGAACACTGAAATCCTGGCAAAAATTGCCAAGGCTCAGGTGGTACGCATCGAAACGCTGTACACCAACGACATCGATTGCGGTCCGTTCATCTCCGATACTCTGAAAATCGACTCCACTACCAATCAGTTGGAAGCGCTGGTCGAGATCTATCGCATGATGCGTCCCGGCGAGCCGCCGACCAAGGATGCTGCGGAGACCCTGTTCAACAACCTGTTCTTCAGCGCTGAGCGTTACGATCTGTCCGCTGTCGGCCGGATGAAGTTCAACCGTCGTATCGGTCGTACCGAGATCGAAGGTTCTGGCGTGTTGAGCAAGGAAGATATCGTCGAAGTCCTCAAGACTTTGGTAGATATCCGTAACGGCAAAGGCATCGTCGACGACATCGACCACCTGGGTAACCGTCGTGTGCGTTGTGTTGGCGAAATGGCCGAGAACCAGTTCCGTGTTGGTCTGGTGCGTGTTGAGCGCGCGGTCAAAGAGCGTCTGTCGATGGCTGAAAGCGAAGGCTTGATGCCACAAGACTTGATCAACGCCAAGCCAGTTGCGGCGGCGGTGAAAGAGTTCTTCGGTTCCAGTCAGCTCTCGCAGTTCATGGACCAGAACAACCCGCTGTCCGAGATCACCCACAAGCGCCGTGTTTCTGCACTCGGCCCAGGCGGTCTGACTCGTGAACGTGCCGGCTTCGAAGTTCGTGACGTACACCCGACCCACTACGGCCGCGTGTGCCCGATTGAAACGCCGGAAGGTCCGAACATCGGTCTGATCAACTCCCTGGCGGCCTATGCTCGCACTAACCAGTACGGCTTCCTGGAAAGCCCGTACCGCGTAGTGAAAGACACCTTGGTCACTGACGAAATCGTCTTCCTCTCCGCTATCGAAGAGGCTGATCACGTTATCGCTCAGGCATCGGCAACGATGAACCAGAAGGGTCAGCTGGTCGACGAGTTGGTGGCAGTACGTCACCTCAACGAATTCACCGTCAAGGTGCCGGAAGACGTCACCCTCATGGACGTTTCGCCGAAGCAGGTTGTGTCTGTCGCCGCTTCGTTGATCCCGTTCCTCGAGCACGACGATGCCAACCGTGCGCTGATGGGTTCGAACATGCAGCGTCAGGCTGTGCCGACTCTGCGTTCCGATAAGCCGCTGGTCGGCACTGGGATGGAGCGTAACGTAGCGCGCGACTCTGGCGTTTGCGTTGTGGCCCGTCGCGGCGGCGTGATCGACTCGGTCGATGCCAGTCGTATCGTGGTGCGTGTGGCGGATGATGAAGTTGAAACCGGTGAAGCCGGCGTCGACATCTATAACCTGACTAAATACACCCGCTCCAACCAGAACACCTGCATCAACCAGCGTCCGCTGGTGAGCAAAGGTGACAAGGTCGAGCGTAGCGACATCCTGGCTGACGGCCCGTCCACCGACATGGGTGAACTGGCTCTGGGTCAGAACATGCGCATCGCGTTCATGGCCTGGAACGGTTACAACTTCGAAGACTCCATCCTCCTCTCGGAGCGTGTAGTTCAGGAAGACCGTTTCACCACGATCCACATCCAGGAACTGACCTGTGTGGCGCGTGACACCAAGCTTGGAGCAGAAGAGATCACTTCGGACATTCCGAATGTGGGCGAAGCTGCGCTGAACAAGCTGGATGAGGCCGGCATCGTTTACGTGGGTGCTGAAGTTGGCGCTGGCGACATCCTGGTCGGTAAGGTCACCCCGAAAGGCGAGACCCAACTGACTCCGGAAGAGAAGCTGCTGCGTGCGATCTTCGGTGAGAAGGCGTCCGACGTTAAAGACACCTCCCTGCGTGTGCCGACTGGCACCAAAGGTACGGTCATCGACGTACAGGTCTTCACCCGTGACGGCGTTGAGCGTGATGCTCGTGCGCTGTCGATCGAGAAGATGCAACTCGACCAGATCCGTAAGGATCTGAACGAAGAGTTCCGTATCGTTGAAGGTGCAACCTTTGAGCGTCTGCGTTCCGCACTGGTAGGTTGCAAGGCTGAAGGCGGCGCTGGCCTGAAGAAGGGTGCTGAGATCACCGACGAGTTCCTCGACGGCCTCGAGCGCGGCCAGTGGTTCAAGCTGCGTATGGCTGAAGATGCTCTGAATGAGCAGCTTGAGAAGGCGCAGGCTTACATCATCGACCGTCGCCAGATGCTCGACGACAAGTTCGAAGACAAGAAGCGCAAGCTGCAGCAAGGCGATGACCTGGCTCCGGGCGTCCTGAAGATCGTCAAGGTCTACCTGGCAATCCGTCGCCGCATCCAGCCGGGCGACAAGATGGCCGGTCGTCACGGTAACAAGGGTGTGGTCTCGGTGATCATGCCGGTCGAAGACATGCCGCACGATGCCAATGGCACGCCGGTCGACATCGTCCTCAACCCGCTGGGCGTACCTTCGCGTATGAACGTCGGTCAGATCCTCGAAACCCACCTGGGCCTTGCGGCCAAGGGTTTGGGCGAGAAGATCAACCGCATGCTCGAAGAGCAGCGCAAGGTTGCTGATCTGCGTAAGTTCCTGCACCAGATCTATAACGAGATCGGTGGCCGTCAAGAGACTCTGGCAGACCTGTCTGACCAGGAAATTCTCGACCTGGCGAAGAACCTGCGTGGCGGCGTGCCGATGGCGACACCGGTGTTCGATGGCGCCAAGGAAAGCGAAATCAAGGCCATGCTGAAACTGGCAGACCTGCCAGAAAGCGGCCAGATGCAGCTGTTCGATGGTCGTACCGGCAACAAGTTTGAGCGTCCGGTGACCGTTGGTTACATGTACATGCTGAAACTGAACCACCTGGTGGACGACAAGATGCACGCGCGTTCCACGGGTTCCTACAGCCTGGTTACCCAGCAGCCGCTGGGTGGTAAGGCGCAGTTCGGTGGTCAGCGCTTCGGGGAGATGGAGGTGTGGGCGTTGGAAGCCTACGGCGCCGCTTACACCCTGCAGGAAATGCTGACCGTTAAGTCGGATGACGTGAACGGCCGGACCAAGATGTACAAAAACATCGTGGACGGTGATCACCGTATGGAGCCGGGCATGCCCGAGTCTTTCAACGTGTTGATCAAAGAGATCCGTTCGCTCGGTATCGATATCGATCTGGAAACCGAATAACACGTGACGCGCATCGGGAGCGGGGCTGTCTAGCCCGCTCCTTGCTCCGCCAGGAGGAAAGGCCTTGAAAGACCTACTGAATTTGCTGAAAAACCAGGGTCAAGTCGAAGAGTTCGATGCCATCCGTATTGGGTTGGCCTCGCCTGAGATGATCCGTTCGTGGTCGTTCGGTGAAGTTAAAAAGCCGGAAACCATTAACTACCGCACCTTTAAACCAGAGCGTGACGGTCTGTTCTGCGCCAAGATCTTTGGCCCAGTTAAGGATTACGAGTGCCTGTGCGGTAAGTACAAGCGCCTCAAGCACCGCGGCGTGATCTGCGAGAAGTGTGGCGTGGAAGTGGCCCTGGCCAAAGTCCGTCGTGAGCGCATGGCGCACATCGAGTTGGCTTCGCCGGTTGCCCACATCTGGTTCCTCAAGTCGCTGCCGTCGCGTATCGGCCTGCTGCTGGACATGACCCTGCGTGATATCGAGCGCGTGCTTTATTTCGAAAGCTACGTAGTGATCGATCCGGGCATGACTACCCTGGAAAAGGGTCAGTTGCTGAACGATGAGCAGTACTTCGAAGCTATCGAAGAGTTTGGTGACGACTTCGACGCGCGCATGGGCGCCGAAGCGGTCCGCGAACTGCTCAGCGCTATCGATCTGGAGCACGAGACTGCCCGCCTGCGTGAAGAAATTCCGCAGACGAACTCGGAAACCAAGATCAAGAAGCTGTCCAAGCGCCTGAAATTGATGGAAGCCTTCCAAGGCTCCGGTAACCATCCTGAGTGGATGGTGCTGACCGTTCTGCCGGTTCTGCCGCCAGATCTGCGTCCGCTGGTTCCGCTGGATGGTGGTCGTTTCGCAACGTCCGACCTGAACGATCTGTATCGTCGGGTGATCAACCGTAACAACCGTCTGAAGCGTCTGCTCGATCTGTCCGCGCCGGACATCATCGTGCGCAACGAAAAGCGCATGCTGCAGGAAGCTGTCGACGCCTTGCTCGACAACGGTCGTCGTGGTCGCGCCATCACTGGTTCGAACAAGCGTCCGCTGAAATCCTTGGCCGATATGATCAAGGGTAAGCAGGGTCGTTTCCGTCAGAACTTGCTCGGTAAGCGCGTGGACTACTCCGGTCGTTCGGTTATTACCGTCGGCCCGACTCTGCGTCTGCACCAGTGCGGTCTGCCGAAGAAGATGGCTCTTGAGCTGTTCAAGCCGTTCATTTTCGGCAAGTTGGAAATGCGTGGCCTGGCCACCACCATCAAAGCCGCGAAGAAAATGGTTGAACGCGAGCTGCCTGAGGTTTGGGACGTTCTCGCCGAAGTGATTCGCGAACATCCGGTGCTGTTGAACCGTGCGCCAACTCTTCACCGTCTGGGCATCCAGGCGTTTGAACCGGTTCTGATCGAAGGTAAAGCGATTCAGCTGCACCCTCTGGTCTGCGCCGCGTACAACGCCGACTTCGACGGTGACCAAATGGCCGTGCACGTACCGCTGACGCTGGAAGCCCAGCTCGAAGCGCGTGCGCTGATGATGTCGACCAACAACATCCTGTCGCCAGCCAACGGTGAGCCAATCATCGTGCCGTCGCAGGACGTGGTCTTGGGTCTGTATTACATGACCCGCGAAGCGATCAACGCCAAAGGCGAAGGTCGAGTATTCGCTGACCTGCAAGAAGTTGACCGGGTATTCCGCGGCGGCGAGGCAGCCCTGCACGCCAAAGTTAAAGTGCGCATCAACGAGGTCATCAAAGACCGCGATGGCAGCATCACCAAGAACACCCGTATCGTCGACACCACCGTCGGTCGTGCGCTGTTGTTCCAGGTGGTTCCGGAAGGCCTGTCGTATGACGTGGTCAACCTGCCAATGAAGAAAAAAGCGATCTCCAAGCTGATCAACCAGTGCTACCGCACCTGTGGCTTGAAAGACACCGTGATCTTCGCTGACCAGTTGATGTACACCGGTTTCGCTTACTCGACTATCTCCGGCGTTTCCATTGGCGTGAATGACTTCGTCATTCCGGATGAGAAAGCACGCATCATCGATGCGGCAACCGACGAAGTGAAAGAGATTGAAGCTCAGTACGCTTCCGGCCTGGTAACCCAGGGCGAGAAGTACAACAAGGTGATCGACCTGTGGTCCAAGGCCAACGACGAAGTGTCGAAGGCGATGATGGCTAACCTCTCGAAAGAGAAGGTGATCGACCGTCATGGTAAGGAAGTCGATCAGGAGTCCTTCAACTCCATGTACATGATGGCCGACTCGGGTGCGCGGGGTTCTGCTGCGCAGATCCGTCAGCTCGCCGGTATGCGGGGGCTGATGGCCAAGCCGGACGGCTCGATCATCGAGACGCCGATTACCGCGAACTTCCGCGAAGGTTTGAGCGTACTGCAGTACTTCATCTCCACACACGGTGCGCGTAAAGGTTTGGCGGATACCGCACTGAAGACCGCGAACTCCGGCTACCTGACCCGTCGTCTGGTTGACGTGGCCCAGGATCTGGTAGTGACCGCGATCGATTGCGGTACCGAGCACGGTCTGCTGATGACTCCGCACATCGAAGGCGGCGACGTTGTTGAGCCGCTGGGTGAGCGCGTATTGGGTCGTGTCATTGCCCGTGACGTGTTCAAGCCGGGGACTGACGAAGTCATAGTGCCGGCCGGTACTCTGGTAGACGAGCAGTGGGTTGAATTCATCGAGCTGAACAGCATCGACGAAGTGATCGTGCGTTCGCCGATCAGCTGTGAAACCCGCTACGGCATCTGCGCCAAGTGCTACGGTCGCGACCTGGCTCGCGGTCACCAGATCAATATCGGTGAGGCGGTCGGCGTAATCGCTGCTCAGTCGATTGGTGAGCCGGGTACTCAGCTCACCATGCGTACGTTCCACATCGGTGGTGCGGCAAGCCGAACTTCGGCTGCTGACAGCGTTCAGGTGAAGAACGGCGGTACCATCCGCCTGCATAACCTGAAGCACGTTGAGCGTCTCGACGGTAACCTGGTTGCTGTGTCCCGTTCCGGTGAGCTGGCGATTGCGGATGACTTCGGTCGTGAGCGCGAACGTTACAAGCTGCCGTACGGTGCTGTGATTTCCGTCAAGGAAGGCGACAAGGTCGATGCTGGCGCTATCGTCGCCAAGTGGGATCCGCACACCCACCCGATCGTGACCGAAATGAAGGGTACTGTGACCTTCGTCGGCATGGAGGAAGGCATCACCATCAAGCGTCAGACCGACGAATTGACCGGTTTGACCAACATCGAAGTGCTTGATGCTAAAGACCGTCCGGCTGCCGGCAAGGACATCCGCCCGGCAGTGAAGATGGTTGGTGTCGATGGCAAGGATCTGCTGTTGCCGGGTACCGACGTACCGGCGCAGTACTTCCTGCCGGCGAACGCCTTGGTCGGTGTCGCGGATGGTGTGCAGGTGGGCGTGGGTGATGTTATCGCCCGTATCCCGCAAGAGACCTCCAAGACCCGCGACATTACCGGTGGTCTGCCGCGCGTTGCCGACTTGTTCGAAGCCCGTCGTCCGAAGGAAGCGTCGATCCTGGCTGAAGTCAGCGGCACCATTGCCTTCGGCAAAGAGACCAAGGGCAAGCGTCGCCTGGTCATCACGCCGACCGACGGCAGTGAGCCGTACGAGGAGCTGATTCCGAAGTGGCGTCACCTGAACGTCTTCGAAGGCGAGCAAGTGAATCGCGGCGAAGTGATCTCCGACGGTCCGAGCGATCCGCACGACATCCTGCGTCTGCTGGGTGTCAGCGCGCTGGCCAAGTACATCGTCAACGAGATCCAGGACGTGTACCGCCTGCAGGGCGTGAAGATCAACGACAAGCACATCGAGACCATCCTGCGTCAGATGCTGCGTAAAGTTGAGATCACCGAATCCGGCGATTCCAGCTTCATCAAGGGTGATCAGATGGAGTTGACCCAGGTGCTGGTCGAGAACGAGCGTCTGAGCGGCGATGACAAGTTCATCTCCAAGTTCGACCGCGTTCTGCTGGGTATCACCAAGGCGTCGCTGTCCACCGAGTCGTTCATCTCTGCGGCCTCCTTCCAGGAGACCACTCGCGTCCTCACTGAGGCAGCGGTTACTGGCAAGCGTGACTTCTTGCGCGGCCTGAAAGAGAACGTGGTGGTGGGTCGTTTGATCCCGGCCGGTACTGGCTTGGCTTACCACAGTGAGCGCAAGCGCAAGCGTGATGCCGGCAAGCCGGTTCAGGTGAGCGCGAGCGAAGCGGAAGCTCAGCTGTCCGAAGCGTTGAATAATCTGTAATTGAGAGTGGGGCTCCGGTGATCCGTTCAGTGCTGGACGGAGCGTCCTGGGCCTCGCCTTGACGGGGTGCTAGAAGCTCTTTAGACTCTTGTACCCCTAAATTTGGCGGGACTCACGTCCTGCCATCTTGCTTATGTTGAAAAACAAATAGTGTCGAAAGACAACAGTGGAGCTAGTAGATGGCAACTATCAACCAGCTGGTACGTCAGCCGCGTAAGCGTATCGTCGAGAAATCCGACGTGCCTGCGCTGCAGAACTGCCCGCAACGTCGTGGCGTGTGCACTCGCGTGTACACCACCACGCCGAAAAAACCTAACTCGGCACTGCGTAAAGTATGCCGTGTGCGCCTGACCAACGGTTTCGAGGTTTCCTCGTACATCGGCGGCGAAGGCCACAACCTGCAAGAGCACAGCGTGGTACTGATCCGCGGCGGTCGTGTAAAAGACTTGCCAGGTGTTCGTTACCACACCGTTCGCGGCTCCTTGGATACTTCCGGCGTCAAAGGCCGTAACCAGGGTCGTTCGAAGTACGGTACCAAGCGTCCGAAGTAATCGGTCGTTTGAACAATTGCAGATTTCTATTTTTCTGAGTCGATAAGAGTAAGGTCGGGCGTAACCCCCTAAGGTTGTAATCCAAAGGGTTTATTGTTCCCGGGCTAACCTGAAGACCGTTTGAGGGCTTATCCATGCCAAGAAGACGTGTAGCAGCCAAGCGCGAAGTGCTTGACGATCCAAAATACGGTAGCCAAATCCTGGCCAAGTTCATGAACCACGTGATGGAAAGCGGCAAGAAAGCCGTTGCCGAGCGTATCGTTTATGGCGCGCTGGACAAGGTTAAAGAGCGTAAGAACAGCGATCCCCTGGAAATCTTCGAGAAAGCTCTCGACGCCATCGCTCCGCTGGTCGAAGTGAAGTCGCGCCGTGTAGGCGGTGCTACTTACCAGGTCCCTGTCGAAGTTCGTCCGTCCCGTCGTAACGCCCTGGCTATGCGCTGGTTGGTGGATTTCGCTCGTAAGCGTGGCGAAAAATCCATGGCTTTGCGTTTGGCTGGTGAGTTGTTGGATGCCGCTGAAGGCAAAGGCGCTGCTGTTAAGAAGCGTGAAGACGTGCACCGCATGGCAGAAGCCAACAAGGCCTTCTCGCACTACCGCTTCTAATTTCGGCGCTTCTAAATTTGCGAGGGCTTTATGGCTCGTACTACACCGATTAACCGCTACCGTAACATCGGTATCGTCGCGCACGTGGATGCTGGCAAGACCACGACGACGGAGCGGGTTTTGTTCTACACGGGTGTCAACCACAAAATGGGCGAGGTGCATGATGGCGCCGCGACCATGGACTGGATGGTGCAGGAGCAGGAGCGTGGTATCACTATCACCTCCGCTGCCACTACTGCGTTCTGGGCGGGTTCTTCCAAGCAGTTCGACAAGTACCGTTTCAACATCATCGATACCCCCGGTCACGTGGACTTCACCATTGAAGTAGAGCGCTCCTTGCGCGTACTCGATGGTGCGGTCGTGGTGTTCTGTGGCACCTCGGGTGTTGAGCCCCAGTCCGAAACCGTATGGCGTCAAGCCAACAAATACGGCGTTCCGCGTCTTGTGTACGTCAACAAGATGGACCGTGCCGGTGCCAACTTCCTGCGTGTGATCGGTCAGATCAAAGAGCGTCTGGGTCACACTCCGGTGCCGATCCAGTTGGCTATCGGTTCTGAAGAGAACTTCGTTGGCCAGATCGATCTGATCAAGATGAAGGCTGTCTACTGGAACGACGACGATCAGGGTATGACCTTCCGCGAGGAAGAGATCCCGGCCGAGCTCCAGGGTCTGGCTGAAGAGTGGCGCAGCAATATGGTTGAGGCGGCCGCCGAAGCCAACGAAGAATTCATGAACAAGTATCTCGAAGGTGAAGAGCTCACCATCGAAGAAATCAAGGCTGGTCTGCGTCAGCGTACTATCGCTGGCGAAATCGTGCCGGCTGTTTGTGGTTCTTCCTTCAAGAACAAGGGCGTGCCCCTGGTTCTCGACGCCGTTATCGATTACCTGCCTGCTCCGGTTGATATTCCGGCGATCAAGGGCAGCGATCCGGATGACGAAACCGTTGAGATGGAGCGTCATGCCGATGACAGCGAGCCGTTCTCGGCGCTGGCATTCAAGATCGCTACAGACCCATTCGTGGGTACCCTGACTTTCGCACGCGTTTATTCGGGCGTGTTGAGCTCGGGCGATGCGGTGATCAACTCGGTCAAAGGCAAGAAAGAGCGTGTTGGTCGTATGGTGCAAATGCATGCGAACACCCGTGAGGAAATCAAGGAAGTGCGCGCTGGCGACATCGCTGCACTGATCGGCATGAAGGACGTCACCACTGGCGACACTCTGTGCTCTCTTGAGAAGCCGATCATCTTGGTGCGCATGGACTTCCCGGAGCCGGTTATCTCGGTTGCCGTTGAGCCGAAAACCAAGGTCGACCAGGAAAAAATGGGTATCGCTCTGGGCAAGCTTGCTCAGGAAGACCCGTCTTTCCGCGTCAAGACCGACGAAGAGACTGGTCAGACGATCATCTCTGGTATGGGTGAGTTGCACCTGGACATCCTTGTCGATCGCATGAAGCGCGAGTTCGGTGTGGAAGCCAACATTGGTAAGCCGCAGGTTGCTTACCGTGAGACCATTCGCAACAAGTGCGAAATCGAAGGTAAGTTCGTGCGTCAATCCGGTGGTCGTGGCCAGTTTGGTCACTGCTGGATTCGCTTCGAGCCGGCTGACGAAGGTCAGGAAGGTCTGCAGTTCGTCAACGAAGTAGTGGGTGGTGTGGTTCCGAAGGAATACATCCCGGCTATTCAGAAGGGTATCGAAGAGCAGATGAAGAACGGCGTTGTTGCCGGTTATCCGCTCATCGGCCTAAAAGCCGCGGTCTTCGATGGTTCTTACCATGATGTCGACTCTAACGAGATGGCATTTAAGATCGCTGCTTCCATGGCGACCAAGCAGCTGGCCCAAAAGGGTGGAGCTGTACTGCTTGAGCCGATCATGAAAGTAGAGGTGGTAACACCTGAAGACTACATGGGTGACGTGATGGGTGACCTGAACCGTCGTCGTGGTCTGATCCAGGGTATGGAAGATACGGTTGCCGGCAAAGTGATTCGTGCCGAGGTTCCGTTGGGTGAGATGTTTGGTTATGCAACCGACGTCCGCTCCATGTCTCAGGGTCGCGCGAGTTACTCCATGGAGTTCTCGAAGTACTCAGAAGCTCCGTCGAACATCGCCGAAGCTATCGTCAAGAAACAAGGCTGATCCAGCCCTTTAGGCAAGAGGTTTACTGTCGTGGCTAAAGAAAAATTTGAACGTAAAAAACCGCACCTCAACGTCGGCACTATTGGTCACGTTGACCATGGTAAGACGACTCTGACTGCTGCTCTGACCAAGGTCTGCGCCGAAGCCTTCGGTGGTTCTGCGCGTGACTTCGCCCAGATCGACAACGCTCCGGAAGAAAAGGCTCGTGGTATCACGATCAACACTTCCCACGTTGAATACGATTCGGCTGTCCGTCACTACGCACACGTCGACTGCCCGGGCCACGCTGACTATGTGAAAAACATGATCACTGGTGCTGCGCAGATGGATGGCGCGATCCTGGTTTGCTCCGCTGCTGACGGCCCGATGCCGCAGACTCGTGAGCACATCCTGCTGTCCCGTCAGGTGGGCGTTCCTTACATCGTGGTCTTCCTGAACAAGGCGGACATGGTGGACGACGCTGAGCTGCTGGAGCTGGTTGAGATGGAAGTGCGTGATCTGCTGAGCACTTACGACTTCCCGGGCGACGACACCCCGATCATTATCGGTTCCGCGCTGATGGCGTTGAACGGTCAAGATGACAACGAAATGGGTGTCAGCGCTGTGCGTAAGCTGGTTGAGACTCTCGACAGCTACATTCCTGAGCCAGAGCGTGCAATCGACAAGCCGTTCCTGATGCCAATCGAAGACGTGTTCTCCATCTCCGGCCGCGGTACCGTGGTAACCGGTCGTGTTGAGCGTGGCATCGTCAAGATTCAGGAAGAGGTGGAAATTGTTGGTATCCGTGATACCACCAAGACCATTTGCACTGGTGTTGAGATGTTCCGCAAGCTGCTGGACGAAGGTCGTGCCGGTGAGAACGTTGGCGTACTGCTGCGTGGCACCAAGCGTGATGATGTTGAGCGTGGTCAGGTCTTGGCCAAGCCGGGCACCATCAAGCCGCACACCAAGTTCGAAGGCGAAGTGTACATTCTGAGCAAGGAAGAGGGCGGTCGTCACACGCCGTTCTTCAAGGGCTACCGTCCGCAGTTCTACTTCCGTACGACTGACGTGACCGGTAACTGCGAACTGCCAGAAGGCGTTGAAATGGTAATGCCGGGCGACAACATCAAAATGGTTGTCACCCTGATTGCTCCGATCGCGATGGAAGATGGTCTGCGTTTCGCCATCCGTGAAGGTGGTCGTACCGTTGGCGCTGGTGTAGTTGCCAAAATCATCGAGTAATCGTTGATTCATGAAAAAGCCTCCGCTTGCGGGGGCTTTTTTATTGAGTTGACACCTAGAGGGGGCGTCTATAGAATTGCGCCTCCTTTTAACGGGCGTATTGCGTCCGCTGGGAATAGCAGCTGGGAGTCTGAGATCAATGCAAAATCAACAAATCCGGATACGGTTGAAGGCTTTTGATCATCGCCTAATCGACCAATCCACCCAGGAAATCGTGGAAACCGCGAAACGTACTGGTGCTCAGGTGCGTGGTCCGATTCCTCTGCCTACTCGCAAAGAGCGGTTTACTGTTCTGGTTTCTCCGCACGTCAACAAAGACGCGCGCGACCAGTATGAAATCCGTACTCATAAGCGCGTGCTGGACATTGTTCAGCCAACGGATAAAACCGTTGACGCTCTTATGAAGCTCGATCTTGCGGCTGGCGTGGAAGTGCAGATCAGCCTCGGCTAAGACCTGTAAGGTTTTAGTCGTGTAACGCTCTGAAATGGGCGGCCATAGCGGGTGAAAGCCCCGTACACTCATGAGGTTTACAACATGACTATTGGTGTAGTCGGTCGTAAATGCGGTATGACCCGTATTTTCACCGAAGAAGGTGTCTCCATTCCGGTTACGGTCATTGAGATCGAGCCGAATCGCGTCACTCAGTTCAAAACCGAAGAAAGCGATGGCTATCGTGCAGTGCAAGTCACTGTCGGTGAGCGTCGTGCTTCGCGCGTGACTGCTGCTCAAGCGGGTCACTTCGCTAAAGCAAACGTAGCTGCCGGTCGCGGCGTCTGGGAGTTCCGTCTTGAAGAGGGCGACTACCAGGCTGGCGATGTGATCAACGCAGAAATTTTCCAAGCAGGTCAGCTGGTGGATGTCACCGGTCAGTCCAAGGGTAAAGGCTTCGCCGGTACCATCAAGCGCTGGAACTTCCGCGGTCAAGATAACACCCACGGTAACTCCGTCTCCCACCGCGTCCCTGGCTCTATCGGCCAGTGCCAGACTCCTGGTCGTGTATTCAAGGGCAAGAAAATGTCCGGTCATATGGGCGCTGAGCGCGTGACCGTGCAGTCCCTGGAAGTTGTGCGCGTCGACGCTGAACGCAATCTGCTGCTGGTGAAGGGTGCTGTTCCTGGCGCTACTGGCGGCAACCTGGTTGTGCGTCCGGCAGCCAAGGCTCGCGGTTAAGGGGAAGCTGACATGCAATTAAATGTAAATGACGCTCAGGCGATCGAAGTTTCCGAGCTGACCTTTGGCGGCGAATTCAACGAGACGCTGGTACACCAGGCGGTCGTGGCCTACATGGCTGGCGGTCGTCAGGGCAGCAAGCAGCAAAAGACTCGTTCCGACGTTTCCGGTGGCGGTAAGCGCCCGTGGCGTCAGAAGGGTACTGGTCGTGCTCGTGCCGGTACTATCCGTAGCCCAATCTGGCGTGGCGGCGGTACCACTTTCGCAGCTCGTCCGCAGGATCACACGCAGAAGCTGAACAAGAAGATGTATCGCGCAGCACTGCGCTCCATTCTTGCTGAGCTGGTGCGTACTGATCGTCTGGTTGTGGTTCAAGACTTCGCTGTTGAGGCGCCGAAAACCAAAACTCTGCTGAACAAGCTCAATGGCATGGGTCTGACAGATGTTCTGATCGTGTCTGATGCTGTTGATGAGAATCTGTACCTGGCTGCTCGTAACCTGCCGCACGTCGATGTCCGTGATGTACAGGGTTCCGATCCGGTCAGTCTGATCGCATACGACAAAGTGTTGATCACTGTGTCGGCCGTGAAGAAATTCGAGGAGCTGCTGGGATGAACCAGGAACGCGTATTTAAAGTGCTACTTGGCCCGCACGTCTCTGAGAAAGCCACGGTTTTGGCTGACAAAAAAGGCCAGTTCGTTTTCAAGGTTGCGACTGATGCAACCAAGCTGGAAATCAAGAAGGCCGTCGAAAGCCTGTTCAGCGTGAAAGTAGAGCGTGTTACTACCCTGAATGTTCTGGGTAAGAGCAAGCGTACTGCTCGCGGTCTGGGCAAGCGTAATGACTGGAAGAAGGCAGTAATCTCCCTTCAGCCGGGCCAAGATCTCGACTTCAGCAGCAGTGCTGAGTAAGGAAGGGGTGCATCATGGCAATCGTTAAATGCAAACCGACTTCCGCTGGCCGCCGTTTTGTGGTCAAGGTGGTCAACCAGGAGCTGCACAAAGGCGCTCCTTACGCACCGCTGCTCGAGAAGAAGTCGAAGTCTGGTGGTCGTAACAACAATGGCCGTATTACCACGCGTCACATCGGTGGTGGTCATAAGCAGCATTACCGTCTGGTCGATTTTCGTCGCAACGACAAAGATGGCATTCCAGCCACTGTCGAGCGTATCGAATATGACCCGAACCGCACCGCGCACATCGCTCTGTTGATGTACGCAGACGGCGAGCGCCGCTATATCATCGCCCCAAAAGGCGTGAGTGCTGGCGACCAGTTGATCGCGGGTGCTCTTGCGCCGATCAAGCCGGGCAATGCTCTGCAGCTGCGTAACATGCCGGTGGGTAGCACTGTGCATGGTATCGAACTGAAGCCGGGTAAAGGTGCTCAGATCGCTCGTTCCGCTGGTGCTTCGGCTCAGCTGATCGCTCGTGAAGGCGCTTACGTGACCCTGCGTCTGCGTTCCGGTGAAATGCGTAAAGTGCTGGCTGAATGCCGTGCGACCCTGGGCGAGGTCTCGAACTCCGAGCACAGCCTGCGTTCGCTGGGTAAAGCTGGTGCCAAGCGCTGGCGTGGCGTTCGCCCGACCGTTCGTGGTGTTGCCATGAACCCAGTCGACCACCCGCATGGTGGTGGTGAAGGTCGTACCTCTGGTGGTCGTCATCCGGTGTCTCCATGGGGCTTCCCGACTAAGGGCGCGAAGACTCGTGGTAACAAGCGCACCGATAAAATGATCGTCCGTCGTCGCAAGTAAATAGAGGGATACGACAGTGCCACGTTCTCTGAAAAAAGGTCCTTTTATTGATCTTCACCTACTGAAGAAGATCGAAGTGGCGGTGGAAAAGAACGATCGCAAGCCGGTGAAAACCTGGTCGCGCCGTTCCATGATCCTGCCGCAAATGGTTGGTCTGACCATTGCTGTGCATAACGGTCGTCAACATGTCCCGGTTCTCGTGAACGAAGACATGGTCGGCCACAAACTGGGCGAGTTTGCCGGTACCCGCACTTATCGTGGGCACGTGGCTGACAAGAAAGCCAAGCGTTAAGGGGTAAGGAACGATGGAAGTAGCCGCTAAGTTGTCGGGCGCTCGAATCTCCGCCCAGAAAGCCCGCTTGGTCGCCGACCAGATCCGCGGGAAGAAGGTGGGCGAAGCGCTCAACCTGTTGGCTTTCAGCAGTAAGAAAGCCGCCGAGATCATGAAGAAAGTGCTGGAGTCGGCTGTAGCCAACGCCGAGCACAACGAAGGCGCAGACGTGGATGACCTTAAGGTTTCCACCGTTTTCGTCAACGAAGGGCGTTCGCTGAAGCGCATCATGCCGCGTGCTAAAGGCCGTGCTGATCGCATCGTCAAGCGGTCTTGCCATATCACTGTCAAGGTTGCTGACAAGTAACGGAGTCGAAGAGATGGGTCAGAAAGTACATCCCATTGGCATTCGCCTGGGTATCGTCAAGGAACACACCTCCGTCTGGTACGCCAGCGGTCGGACTTATGCGGACTATTTGTTCGCTGATCTGAAGGTGCGTGAGTATCTCCAAGACAAATTAAAAAGCGCGTCCGTAAGCCGTATCGATATCCATCGTCCGGCTCAAACAGCACGTATCACCATCCACACCGCTCGTCCCGGCATCGTGATCGGCAAGAAAGGTGAAGATGTTGAGAAGCTGCGTCAGGACCTGACCAAGCAAATGGGTGTGCCTGTGCACATCAATATCGAAGAGATCCGCAAGCCGGAGCTCGACGGTATGCTGGTTGCGCAGAGCGTAGCTCAGCAGCTGGAGCGTCGTGTGATGTTCCGTCGCGCTATGAAGCGCGCTGTACAGAACGCCATGCGCATTGGTGCCAAAGGCATCAAAATCCAAGTGAGCGGTCGTTTGGGCGGCGCAGAAATTGCCCGTACCGAGTGGTATCGCGAAGGTCGTGTGCCGTTGCACACCCTGCGTGCCGATATCGACTATGCCACGTACGAAGCGCACACCACTTATGGTGTGATCGGTGTCAAGGTTTGGATCTTCAAAGGCGAAGTAATTGGTGGTCGCCAGGAAGAACTGAAGCCGCAAGCACCTGCGCCTCGTAAAAAAGCTGCTAAGTAAGGGGTACGCCAAATGTTGCAACCAAAGCGTACGAAGTTCCGCAAGCAGATGACAGGCCACAACCGTGGCTTGGCTCAGCGCGGTAGCAAAGTCAGCTTCGGCGAGTTCGCGCTGAAGTCTGTTGCTCGTGGTCGTCTCACCGCCCGCCAGATCGAGTCCGCTCGTCGTGCTCTGACTCGTCACGTTAAGCGTGGCGGCAAAATCTGGATTCGTGTGTTCCCTGATAAGCCGGTCACCAAGAAGCCTCTCGAAGTGCGGATGGGTAAAGGTAAGGGTAGCGTCGAGTATTGGGTTGCCCAGATCCAGCCAGGCAAAGTCCTGTATGAAATCGAGGGTGTTTCCGAAGAGCTGGCGCGTGAGGCTTTCGCCCTGGCTGCTGCAAAGCTGCCGCTCGCCACCTCCTTTGTTAAGCGGACGGTGATGTGATGAAAGCGAATGAACTTCGTGAAAAATCAGCACAGCAGCTGAACGAGCAACTGCTCGGCCTGCTGCGCGACCAGTTCAATCTGCGTATGCAGAAGGCAACTGGCCAGTTGGGGCAGTCTCACCTGCTCTCGCAAGTTAAGCGTGACATCGCTCGCGTGAAGACTGTGCTCAACCAGCAGGCAGGTAAGTAATCATGGCTGAAGCCGAAAAAACCGTCCGTACGCTGACTGGCCGTGTCGTCAGCGACAAGATGGACAAGACCATCACCGTCCTGATCGAGCGTCGCGTCAAGCACCCGATCTACGGTAAATACGTGAAGCGTTCGACCAAGCTGCACGCCCACGACGAAACCAATCAGTGCCATATCGGCGACAAGGTCACTATTCGTGAGACTCGTCCGCTGGCCAAGACCAAAACTTGGGCACTGGTTGAAGTCGTTGAACGCGCAGTGGAAGTCTAAGGACTAGGGGTCGGAGAAATTATATGATTCAGACTCAATCCATGCTCGATGTGGCCGACAACAGCGGTGCACGCCGTGTTATGTGCATCAAGGTGTTGGGCGGTTCGCATCGCCGTTACGCTGGCATCGGCGACATCATCAAAGTCACCGTCAAGGAAGCAATTCCGCGCGGCAAAGTGAAAAAAGGCCAAGTGATGACTGCTGTCGTAGTCCGCACTCGCCATGGTGTTCGTCGTCCAGACGGCTCCATTATTCGCTTTGATGGCAACGCTGCTGTTCTGCTGAACAACAAGCAAGAGCCGATCGGCACCCGTATCTTTGGGCCCGTGACCCGTGAACTTCGCTCTGAGAAGTTCATGAAGATCGTCTCGCTCGCCCCTGAAGTGCTGTAAGGAGATCCGACATGCAAAAGATTCGTCGTGACGACGAGATCATCGTGATCGCCGGCAAAGACAAAGGTAAGCGTGGCAAGGTGCTCAAGGTTCTCGCTGACGACCGTTTGGTCGTTGGTGGGATCAACCTGGTGAAGCGCCATACCAAGCCGAACCCGATGTCGGGCGTTCAAGGCGGTATCGTCGAGAAAGAGGCGCCGCTGCACGCCTCTAACGTCGCCATTTTCAACGGTGAAACCAGCAAGGCTGACCGCGTTGGTTTCAAAGTAGAAGACGGCAAAAAAATTCGTGTCTTCAAGTCGACCCAAAAAGCGGTTGATGCTTGAACACTGCTAGGTAGAAGACCATGGCACGACTAAAAGAGATTTATCGGAAAGAAATCGCTCCGAAGCTTAAGGAAGAACTTAAGCTGTCGAACGTGATGGAAGTTCCGCGCGTTACCAAAATCACCCTGAACATGGGTCTTGGCGAAGCGATCGGTGATAAGAAAATCATCGAGCACGCGGTAGCGGATTTGGAAAAAATCACCGGTCAAAAAGTCATTGTGACTTACGCTCGGAAATCCATCGCAGGCTTTAAAGTCCGTGAAGGTTGGCCGATCGGCGTCAAAGTTACACTGCGTCGCGATCGTATGTATGAGTTCCTGGATCGTCTGCTTTCGATCTCCCTGCCGCGCGTGCGTGACTTCCGCGGCCTGAATGCCAAGTCCTTCGATGGTCGTGGCAACTACAGCATGGGCGTCAAAGAGCAGATCATTTTCCCGGAAATCGATTACGACAAGATCGATGCTCTGCGCGGTCTGGACATTACCCTGACCACCACTGCTCGTACGGATGATGAAGGTCGCGCCTTGCTGCGTGCTTTCAACTTCCCGTTCCGCAACTGATTGGAGTAGGAACATGGCCAAGCAAAGCATGAAAAACCGCGAGCTGAAGCGTCAGCAAACGGTAGCAAAGTTCGCTAAGAAGCGTGCCGAGCTGAAAGCTACCATCGTGAATCCGAACACCAGTCCGGAAGCTCGTTGGGAGGCGCAGATCGCTCTGCAGAAGCAGCCACGTGACGCCAGCGCTTCGCGCCTGCGTAACCGCTGCCGCATCACCGGTCGTCCGCACGGCGTGTACCGCAAGTTCGGCCTCGGCCGTAACAAGCTGCGCGAAGCTGCCATGCGTGGTGACGTACCGGGTCTGGTGAAAGCTAGCTGGTAAGTCGTATGTCTCGAATCGGGGCTGCCTGGACCTGCAAAGGTTAGGTAGTTGCGTTGAGCGATAATGAATCAAGCCCCTTTTGGGGCTTGATTCATTTTTAAGCAGTCTCTAGAATGATCGGCTCGCCTGAGCCTGGGTTTTGGTTTGCCCGGAATTTTTCTAGCGACTGTAGTAGCCGTAAGGCTAATTCTTTTTGTATCAGGAGCGTCTAGCCCATGAGTATGCAGGACCCGTTAGCGGACATGCTAACTCGTATCCGTAATGCCCAGATGGCTGAAAAGTCCGTCGTAAGCATGCCTTCCTCCACGTTGAAGGTGGCTGTAGCCAAAGTTCTGAAGGACGAAGGTTACATTGCGGGTTTTCAGATCAGTAGCGACATCAAGCCGTTGCTATCCATCGAGCTGAAATATTTCGAAGGCCGTCCGGTCATCGAAGAAGTGAAGCGCGTCAGCCGTCCAGGCTTGCGCCAGTACAAGTCCGTCGATGATCTGCCGAAAGTTCGTGGCGGTCTTGGCGTATCCATCGTCTCCACCAACAAAGGTGTGATGACGGATCGTGCTGCGCGCGCTGCCGGTGTCGGCGGTGAAGTGCTTTGCACAGTGTTCTAAGGGGGGGATAAGCATGTCTCGCGTTGCTAAGAACCCCGTTAAGCTGCCAGCTGGTGTTGAGGTCAAACTCTCCGGCCAACAGCTTTCGGTGAAGGGTGCAAAAGGCGCTCTAGAACTGAATGTTCATTCGTCCGTTGAAGTGGTTGAAGATGCTGGTGAGCTGCGTTTTGCGGCTCGCAATGGCGATCAGCAAACTCGTGCAATGGCCGGTACCACCCGTGCGTTGGTTAACAACATGGTAATCGGCGTCAGCCAAGGCTTCGAGCGCAAGCTTCAGCTGGTTGGTGTTGGTTACAAGGCGCAGGCTAAAGGCGAAGTGCTGTCCCTGGCACTAGGCTTCTCGCATCCGGTGGAATACGAGCTTCCGCAAGGCGTCACCGCCGAAACTCCCAGCCAGACCGATATCCTGATCAAGGGCATTGATAAGCAGCTGGTTGGTCAAGTGGCCGCTGAGATCCGCGACTTCCGTCCGCCAGAGCCCTATAAAGGCAAAGGTGTGCGTTACGCTGACGAAGTCGTCCGCCGTAAAGAAGCCAAGAAGAAGTAGGGCATAGCAAATGACCGACAAAAAAGTTACTCGACTGCGTCGCGCTCGCAAAGCACGCCTGAAAATGCACGAGCTAGAAGCCGTGCGTCTCTGCGTGTATCGCTCTTCGCAGCACATTTACGCCCAGGTCATCTCGGCCGACGGCAGCAAAGTCCTGGCAAGCGCCTCGACTTTGGACAAGGATCTGCGTGATGGTGCCACCGGCAACATCGATGCGGCCACGAAAGTAGGTCAGCTGGTTGCTGAGCGTGCGAAAGCCGCTGGCGTCACTCAGGTGGCATTCGACCGTTCTGGCTTCAAGTACCACGGCCGTGTTAAGGCACTGGCTGATGCTGCTCGTGAAGGCGGGCTGGAGTTCTAAGTTATGGCAAATGATCAAAGACGCGACAGCCGCGACGAAGGCCGCGACGAAGGCTACATCGAGAAGCTGGTTCAAGTTAACCGCGTTGCCAAGACCGTCAAAGGCGGCCGTATCTTCACTTTCACTGCGTTGACCGTAGTGGGTGATGGTAAGGGTCGCGTTGGTTTCGGTCGTGGCAAGTCCCGCGAAGTGCCGGCTGCTATCCAGAAAGCTATGGAGGCTGCCCGTCGCAACATGATTCAGGTGGACCTCAATGGCACCACTCTGCAGTACGCGATGAAGTCTGCTCATGGCGCCTCCAAGGTGTACATGCAGCCTGCTTCTGAAGGTACTGGCATCATCGCTGGCGGCGCTATGCGTGCCGTTCTCGAAGTTGCTGGCGTGCAGAACGTATTGGCCAAGTGCTATGGCTCGACTAACCCTGTGAACGTGGTTCACGCCACCTTCAAGGGTTTGAAGGCTATGCAATCTCCTGAGTCTATTGCAGCTAAGCGCGGCAAGAGCGTTAAGGAGATTTTCTAATCATGGCTAATGCAACTGTCAAAGTTACGTTGATCAAAAGCGTTAGCGGCCGCATCCCGAATCACAAGCTTTGTGTGAAGGGCCTGGGTCTGCGTCGCATTGGTCACACTGTAGAAGTGCTGGATACTCCCGAGAACCGCGGGATGATCAACAAGGCTTACTACATGCTGCGAGTCGAGGGTTAACACATGTACCTGAACGATCTGAGTCCTGCGCCGGGTTCCCGTCGCGAGAAGCACCGTCCGGGCCGTGGTATCGGTAGCGGTTTGGGTAAGACTGGTGGCCGCGGCCACAAAGGTCAGACCTCCCGCTCCGGTGGCACCATTGCTCCGGGCTTTGAAGGCGGTCAACAGCCGCTGCACCGTCGTCTGCCGAAGTTCGGCTTCGTCTCCCTGAAGGCTATGGATCGCGCCGAAGTGCGTACATCCGAGCTGAATAAAGTGGAAGGCGATGTCGTGACTCTGCAGTCTCTGAAGGATGCCAACCTGATTAATCAACACGTACAGCGCGTGAAAGTCATGCTGTCCGGTGAGATTACTCGTGCGGTCACCCTTAAAGGTATCGCTGCCACCAAAGGTGCGCGTGCGGCTATCGAAGCAGCTGGCGGCAAGTTCGAGGACTAAATGGCTAAGCAAGGTGCTCTCTCAGCGCTCAGCAACGGTGGGTTATCCGAGCTCTGGGCTCGACTGCGCTTCCTCGTTATGGCGATTATCGTCTATCGGGTAGGTGCACACATCCCAGTGCCAGGGATCAATCCCGACCGGCTGGCTGACCTGTTCCGACAGAATGAGGGGACTATTCTTAGCCTGTTCAACATGTTTTCCGGCGGCGCGCTGGAGCGGATGAGTATCTTTGCGCTGGGGATCATGCCGTACATTTCGGCATCGATCATCATGCAGCTCATGACCGCTGTCAGCCCGCAGCTGGAGCAGTTGAAGAAGGAAGGTGAGTCTGGTCGTCGCAAGATTAGCCAGTACACCCGCTACGGCACCTTGATCTTGGCTCTTGTGCAGGCGACCGGCATGTCCGTTGGCCTGGCGGGTCAGGGTGTGGCGTTCTCGGTCGATTTCGGCTTCCACTTCGTGGCTGTCACCACCTTCGTGGCTGGTGCCATGTTCATGATGTGGCTGGGCGAGCAGATCACTGAGCGCGGTGTCGGTAACGGCATCTCGATGCTGATTTTTGCGGGCATCGTGGCCGGTTTGCCGAGTGCTGTCGGGCAGTCTTTCGAGTCTGCTCGTCAGGGCGATATCAATATTTTCGCCTTGGTCGCCATTGGTTTGCTGGCTGTAGCGATCATCGGTTTTGTGGTTTTCATTGAGCGTGGTCAGCGTCGCATTGCGGTGCATTACGCCAAGCGTCAGCAGGGCCGTAAGGTCTTCGCTGCGCAGACTAGCCACTTACCGCTGAAGGTGAACATGGCCGGTGTCATTCCGGCTATCTTCGCCAGTAGCCTTCTGTTGTTCCCGGCTTCGCTGGGTGCCTGGTTCGGTCAGTCTGAAGGTATGGGCTGGCTCCAGGATATTTCACAGGCTATCGCTCCTGGTCAGCCGTTGAATATTTTGCTGTTTAGTGCAGGGATCGTTTTCTTCTGCTTCTTCTATACGGCGCTGATGTTCAATCCGAAAGACGTAGCGGAAAACCTGAAGAAGTCTGGTGCCTTTATTCCTGGCATCCGTCCGGGTGAGCAGTCCGCGCGCTATATCGATGGCGTGTTGACTCGTTTGACCATGTTCGGTGCTTTGTACATGACGGCCGTTTGTTTGCTGCCCCAGTTCCTGGTGGTGGCTGCTAACGTACCGTTCTACCTTGGCGGGACCTCGTTGCTGATCGTGGTAGTGGTTGTGATGGACTTTATGTCGCAAGTACAATCGCACCTCGTTTCACACCAGTACGAATCCCTGATGAAGAAAGCCAACCTGAAGGGCTACGGCAGCGGCATGCTCCGCTGATGTGTCCATAAGGTTCGAGGAGTTGGTGATGAAAGTTCGTGCATCGGTGAAAAAGCTGTGCCGTAACTGCAAAATTATTCGCCGTGAAGGTGTCGTGCGAGTGATCTGTAGTGCTGAACCGCGTCACAAGCAGCGCCAAGGCTGAGTGTGATCAAAAGCTATAAGCCCGGCAGCTAGTGCGCTGCCGGGTTGCTTATTTGTTATTACAGCGTTAATATCTCGCGCCCTTTTCTTGGCTTCCCGGGCGTAGGTAGCTGTCAATTGGAGTCTCACTGAATGGCCCGTATTGCAGGCGTCAACATTCCAGATAACAAGCATACTGTTATCTCGCTGACCTACATCTTCGGTGTTGGTCGCACTACTGCGCAGAAAATTTGCGCAACCACTGGGGTTAACCCAGCGGCAAAGATTAAAGATCTGAGCGATGAGCAGATTGAGCTCTTGCGTGGCGAAGTTGCGAAGGTAAACACCGAGGGTGATCTTCGCCGTGAAGTCAACATGAAAATCAAGCGCTTGATGGACCTGGGTTGCTACCGCGGCCTGCGTCATCGTCGCGGCCTTCCGGTCCGCGGTCAGCGTACCAAGACCAACGCACGTACCCGTAAGGGTCCGCGTAAGCCGATCCGCAAGTAATCGCACCCGCGAATCGACAGGAATCTAGTCATGGCAAAACCTGCTGCTCGTCCTCGTAAGAAAGTCAAAAAGACAGTGGTTGATGGCATCGCCCACATCCACGCGTCTTTCAACAACACCATTGTGACCATTACCGATCGTCAAGGTAACGCCCTGTCTTGGGCTACCTCTGGTGGCTCGGGTTTCCGCGGTTCACGCAAGAGCACCCCGTTCGCTGCCCAGGTGGCTGCAGAACGTGCTGGTCAAGCTGCGCTGGAATACGGCCTGAAGAACCTCGACGTTAACGTCAAGGGTCCCGGTCCGGGTCGTGAGTCCGCTGTCCGTGCATTGAACGGCTGCGGTTACAAGATCGCCAGCATCACCGACGTGACGCCAATCCCGCATAACGGGTGCCGTCCGCCGAAGAAGCGTCGCGTGTAATCAGGAGACAGTAGAAAATGGCTCGTTACATTGGTCCCAAATGCAAACTGTCCCGTCGTGAAGGCACTGACCTCTTTCTTAAGAGCGGTGTTCGCGCTATCGAATCGAAGTGCAACATCGAGGCAGCCCCTGGTATCCACGGTCAACGTCGTGGTCGCCAATCCGATTACGGTACCCAGCTGCGTGAAAAGCAGAAAGTTCGTCGTATCTACGGCGTACTAGAGCGCCAGTTCAGCGGTTACTACAAGGAAGCTGCCGGTCGTAAAGGCGCAACCGGTGAGAACCTGCTGCAACTGCTCGAGTGCCGTCTGGATAACGTCGTATACCGTATGGGCTTTGGTGCTACTCGTGCCGAATCCCGTCAGCTGGTTTCGCACAAAGCGATCAGCATCAACGGTAAAACCGTCAACGTACCGTCCTACCAGGTTCGTGCTGGTGACGTGGTTGCGGTTCGCGAGAAATCGAAGAATCAGCTGCGCATTGTTCAAGCTCTTGAGCTGTGTGCCCAGCGTGGCCGCGTTGAGTGGGTTGAAGTGGACACTGAGAAGAAAACTGGTGTGTTTAAAAACGTACCGGCTCGCAGTGACCTCTCCGCCGACATCAACGAAAGCCTGATTGTCGAGCTCTACTCCAAGTAAGGGCTAGAAAATAGGTGCATCCATGCAGATTTCGGTAAATGAGTTCCTGACCCCCCGCCATATCGATGTGCAGGTGGTCAGTCCGACCCGCGCCAAGATCACTCTCGAGCCTCTCGAGCGTGGTTTCGGCCATACCCTGGGCAACGCGCTGCGTCGTATTTTGTTGTCCTCAATGCCTGGCTGTGCAGTAGTCGAGGCCGAAATTGACGGTGTACTCCATGAGTACAGCGCCATTGAAGGTGTTCAGGAAGACGTCATTGAAATCCTGCTCAACCTGAAAGGTCTGGCTATTAAGCTGCACGGTCGTGACGAAGTGACTCTGACACTGGCGAAGAAGGGCTCGGGCGTAGTTACCGCTGCCGATATTCAGCTGGATCATGATGTCGAGATCGTCAATGGTGATCACGTTATTGCCAACTTGGCTTCTAACGGCGCACTGAACATGAGGCTCACTGTGGCTCGTGGTCGCGGCTATGAGCCGGCTGACTCGCGTCAGAGTGATGAAGATGAAAGCCGCAGCATTGGTCGCTTGCAGCTGGACTCTTCTTTCAGCCCGGTACGTCGTGTGGCGTACGTGGTTGAGAACGCCCGTGTTGAGCAGCGTACTAACCTAGACAAGCTGGTTATTGACCTGGAAACCAACGGTACCTTGGATCCGGAAGAGGCTATCCGTCGTGCCGCGACCATTCTGCAGCAGCAGTTGGCCGCGTTCGTCGACCTCAAAGGTGACAGTGAGCCCGTGGTGATTGAGCAGGAAGACGAGATCGATCCGATCCTGCTGCGTCCGGTCGATGACCTGGAACTGACCGTGCGTTCGGCCAACTGCCTCAAGGCGGAGAACATCTATTACATCGGCGACCTGATTCAGCGTACCGAAGTAGAGTTGTTGAAGACTCCGAACCTGGGCAAGAAGTCCCTGACTGAGATCAAGGACGTCCTGGCCTCCCGTGGTCTGTCCCTCGGCATGCGCCTCGACAACTGGCCGCCGGCAAGTCTTAAGAAAGACGACAAGGCTACGGCCTGATCGTCGTAATCACCGAACGTGAGTTTGGTAAGGAATTGAACCATGCGTCATCGTAAGAGTGGTCGTCACCTGAGCCGCACCAGCGCTCACCGCAAGGCCATGTTCCAAAACATGGCGGTGTCGCTGTTTGAGCACGAGCTGATCAAAACTACCCTGCCTAAGGCCAAGGAACTGCGTCGCGTCGCCGAGCCGCTGATCACCCTGGCTAAAGAAGATAGTTTGGCTAACCGTCGTCTAGCTTTCGACCGTACCCGTTCGAAAGCCATCGTCGGCAAGCTGTTCAACGACCTGGGCAAGCGCTACGCCACCCGTCAGGGCGGTTACCTGCGTATCCTCAAGTGCGGTTTCCGCGCTGGCGACAACGCTCCAATGGCTTATGTTGAGCTGGTTGACCGTCCGGTCGGCGGCGCAGTAGAAGCTGCTGAGTAAGTCGTAGGTTGTAAAAAAAAAACCGGGCCATTGGCCCGGTTTTTTTATGCGCGTCAAAAACATCGGATGCCGTGTTTGTTTCTGTCATCTGTCGGCATTTTCGAGCCTCAGTTGTAAGTACTTGCTGCCCTTCAGGTGCGCGGGGTGCTTGGCTGGCTGTAAGAGGCGAGGTGCATTTGGGTGATGAGCTGGGAGCTTCTCCATTTTTCTGGTTATGTAAAAGAATAAGACTATCGAGAACTTTTATTTAATAAATTGGCTCTCTTTCTAGGGTGGATCTAGCCTTCTACCCATTGCCGGACAGCACCGGTTGTATAACTGATGAGGAGAGCCAGGATGAGCCAGAAGCCAATTCTTACTACCAGTAGCGGTAGCCCAGTTGCCGATAACCAGAACTCTCGTTCCGCCGGGCCGCGTGGACCGTTACTGCTGGATGACTTTCATCTGGTAGAAAAGCTTGCACATTTCAACCGTGAAGTAATCCCTGAGCGTCGGGTGCACGCTAAAGGTTCGGGTGCTTATGGCACCTTCACAGTCAGCCGCGATATCACCCAATACACACATGCCAAGCTGTTCGAGTCGGTAGGTAAACAGACTGCAGTATTCCTGCGCTTCTCCACCGTGGGTGGTGAGCGTGGCTCGGCGGATACCGAGCGTGATCCGCGTGGTTTTGCTTTGAAGTTCTACACCGAGGAAGGCAACTGGGATGTTGTTGGCAACAACACCCCGGTGTTCTTCATCCGTGACCCGTTGAAGTTCCCTGATTTCATCCATACCCAGAAGCGTTTGCCGCAGAGCAACCTGAAGAGCCCGCAAGCCATGTGGGACTTCTGGTCGCTGTCGCCGGAGTCGCTGCACCAGGTGACTATCCTGTTCTCGGATCGTGGCATTCCGGACGGCTATCGCTTTATGCACGGCTTTGGCAGTCACACCTTCAGCCTAGTCAACGCCAAGGGTGAGCGGCATTGGGTCAAGTGGCACTTCAAGACCAAGCAGGGCATCAAGAACCTGGCGCCAGCCGATGCCGCGCGTTTGGCCGGTACTGACCCTGATTACGCCCAGCGCGACCTGTTTGGTGCGATTGAGCGTGGCGACTTCCCGAAATGGCGGGTGTGCATTCAGGTGATGACCGAGGCCCAGGCGGCAGCGCATCACGAGCACCCGTTTGATGTGACCAAAACCTGGTCGCAGAAAGAGTACCCGCTGATCGAGGTGGGTGAGCTGGAGCTCAATCGCAATCCGCAGAACTATTTTGCCGAGGTTGAGCAGGCGGCTTTTGCCCCGAGCAATATTGTGCCAGGTATCGGCTTGTCGCCAGACAAAATGCTGCAAGGCCGGGTGTTTGCCTACGCCGATGCGCATCGCTATCGCGTGGGGACCAATCATCAGCAATTGCCGGTTAACGCGCCGAAATGCCCATATCACAACTATCAGCGCGATGGCTCGATGCGCTTTGATGGCAATGGTGGGGCCACGCCGAACTACGAGCCGAACAGCTATGTAGATGCGCCCAAGCAAGCACCCGAATATCGCGAACCGGCGTTGGCGCTGAGTGGTGCGGCGGATCGCTTTGATCACCGTGTCGATGATGACTACTACAGCCAGGCGGGTGCGCTGTTCCGCTTGATGGACGCAGGGCAAAAGGAGTTGTTGATCAACAACATTGCCGGTGCGATGAAAAGCGTCACGCGTGACGTTCAACTGCGCCAGATCGGGCATTTTCTCAAGGCCGATCCAGCCTATGGTGAAGGCGTCGCTAAGGCCTTGGGTGTTGCTCTGAGCTAACTGGAGTCTGGAATAAGAAAAACCGCCCTCGCTTTGGGCGGTTTTTTTATGCCTGTAGGATTATTGTTGAGCGAAGAGCTCGGGCTAGCGCGCGGCTAAAGCCGTGACCCGTTGGGTGTGTTCAGTCAAACTTAGCGCTTTGATCAGGGAGAAGCGGGCGGATGAAAGGGCACCCGGAAGTTATCGATTATCTCAATACATTGCTGGCCGGCGAACTGGCTGCACGCGACCAATACTTCATTCATTCGCGCATGTATGAAGACTGGGGCTTCAGCAAGCTTTACGAGCGCATCAATCATGAGATGGCGGAGGAGGCGCAGCATGCGGATGCGTTAATCCGCCGAATCTTGATGCTTGAGGGCACACCGCGCATGCGGCCTGACGACCTAGATCGTGGGACCACGGTGCCAGAGATGCTGGCCAGCGATCTGCGCCTGGAATACAAGGTGCGGGCTGCGCTGTGCAAGGGTATTGAGCTCTGTGAGCTGCATAGGGATTACATCACACGCGATATTTTGCGCGTACAGCTGGCCGACACCGAGGAAGATCACACCTATTGGCTTGAGCAGCAGCTCGGCCGGATCAAACTGGTCGGCTTGGAGAACTACCTGCAATCGCAGTTCTGAGCTGCTCGAGCAGACATAAAAAAGCCCCTTCGCCCAACCGGCAGCAGGGGCTTTTTATTGCGCTTAGGCTCTGTCGCGTTCTAGCAAGGGTTTGAGGAAGTAGCCAGTATGCGATTGCGGCATCTCGGCCACTTGTTCCGGGGTGCCACAGGCAATGATCTGTCCGCCTCTGGAGCCGCCTTCGGGGCCGAGATCGACCAGCCAGTCGGCGGTCTTGATCACATCGAGGTTGTGCTCGATCACCACCACGGTGTTGCCGTGGTCGCGCAGGCGGTGCAGCACATCGAGCAGTTGTTGGATGTCGGCGAAGTGCAGGCCGGTGGTGGGTTCATCGAGGATATAGAGGGTCTTGCCGGTATCGCGCTTGGACAGTTCGCGCGACAGCTTGACCCGTTGTGCCTCGCCACCGGAGAGCGTGGTGGCAGACTGGCCAAGCTTGATATAGGACAATCCCACGTCGACCAGCGTCTGCAGCTTGCGCGACAGTGCCGGCACTGCGTCGAAGAACGGCCGAGCCTCTTCGATGGTCATTTCCAGCACCTCGTGGATGCTTTTGCCCTTGTACTTGATCTCCAGGGTTTCGCGGTTGTAGCGCTTGCTCTTGCAGACGTCGCAGGGTACGTAGATGTCCGGCAGGAAGTGCATCTCAACCTTGATCAGGCCGTCGCCCTGACAGGCCTCGCAGCGTCCGCCTTTGACGTTGAAGGAGAAGCGCCCGGGGCCATAGCCGCGTGAGCGCGACTCAGGCACGCCGGCGAACAGCTCGCGAATCGGCGTGAACAGGCCGGTGTAGGTCGCCGGATTCGAGCGCGGTGTGCGGCCGATCGGGCTCTGGTCGATATCGACTACCTTGTCGAGGTGTTGCAGGCCGTCGAAGCTATCGTGGGCGGCCGCTTCCAGCGTCGTGGCGCCGTTCAGGGCGGTGGCACTGAGCGGATAGAGGGTGTTGTTGATCAGCGTCGACTTACCCGAACCGGAGACGCCGGTCACGCAAGTCAGCAGGCCTACCGGAATCTCCAGGTCGACGTTGCGCAAGTTGTTACCGCGTGCGCCCTTGAGTTTCAGTGAGAGCTTTTTATCGCGCTCGGTGCGCTTGGCCGGGACCGGGATTTTCACCCGGCCGGAGAGGTATTTGCCGGTCAGCGAGTCAGGATGCGCCATCACCTCGGCTGCCGTGCCCTCGGCCACAATTCGCCCGCCATGCACGCCAGCCCCAGGGCCGATATCGACCACATAGTCAGCCATGCGAATGGCGTCCTCGTCGTGCTCGACCACGATCACCGTATTGCCGATGTCGCGTAGGTGCCGCAAGGTACCGAGCAGGCGCTCGTTGTCGCGCTGATGCAGGCCGATGGACGGCTCGTCGAGGATGTACATGACGCCTACTAGGCCGGCGCCGATCTGGCTGGCCAGACGAATGCGCTGCGCCTCACCGCCGGAGAGCGTGTCGGCACTACGGTCGAGAGTCAGGTAGTCGAGGCCGACGTTGACCAAAAACTGTAGGCGCTCACGAATTTCCTTGAGGATCTTTTCGGCAATTTCGCCGCGGCGGCCGGTCAGGCTCAGGCTGCTGAAATATTCAGTGGCGTCGCCAATCGGTAAGCCGGTGACGGCTGGTAGGGTTCTTTCACCCACCCAAACATGCCGCGCTTCGCGGCGCAGGCGGGTGCCGCGGCAATCCGGGCAGGGCTGGGTGCTGAGGAATTTGGCTAGCTCCTCGCGGACGGTGGCCGATTCAGTCTCGCGGTAACGGCGCTCCAAGTTTGGCACTATGCCTTCGAACGGGTGGGCGCGTTTGACGATATCGCCGCGGTCATTCAGGTAGCGAAACTCGACGTTGGCGCTGCCACTGCCATAGAGAATGACTTTCTTCTGGTCGGCGCTGAGGTCATCGAAGGGTATGTCCAGGCTGAAATCGTAGTGCGTGGCTAGCGAGCCGAGCATTTGGAAGTAATAGACGTTGCGCCGGTCCCAGCCACGGATTGAGCCCTCCGCCAGGGTCAGCTCGCCGTTGACCAGGCGCTTGATGTCGAAGAACTGCTTCACTCCCAGGCCATCGCAGGTTGGGCAGGCGCCGGCAGGGTTGTTAAAGGAGAACAGCTTGGGCTCAAGTTCGCTGATCGAGTGGCCGCAGAGCGGGCAGGCGAAGCGCGCGGAGAAGATGATTTCATCGCCTTCTTCGTCGTCCATCGGTGCGACGAAGGCTAGGCCGTCTGCCAGCTTGAGGGCCGTCTCGAAAGACTCGGCCAGGCGCTGCTGCAGGTCGGCGCGCGCTTTGAAACGGTCGACTACGGCGTCGATCGAATGCTTTTTCTGCTTGTCCAGCTTGGGCAGTTCGTCCAGCTCATGGAGTTTGCCGTTGATCCGTACCCGGACGAAGCCTTGCGCGCGCAGCTCATCGAATACCGCCAAGTGCTCGCCTTTACGCTCGCGAACAATTGGGGCCAGCAGCATCAGCTTGCGCCCTTCCGGCAGCGCCAGGACTTGGTCGACCATCTGGCTGACGGTCTGTGCTTCCAGTGGCAGATCGTGATCCGGGCAGCGCGGAATACCGACGCGGGCATAGAGCAGGCGTAGGTAGTCGTAAATTTCGGTGATGGTTCCGACGGTGGAGCGCGGGTTGTGCGAGGTGGATTTCTGCTCGATGGAAATCGCTGGCGACAGACCTTCAATGGTATCGACGTCAGGCTTTTCCATCATCGAGAGGAACTGCCGGGCATAAGCCGACAGCGACTCCACATAGCGCCGCTGGCCTTCCGCATAGAGGGTGTCGAAGGCTAGCGAGGACTTGCCAGAGCCGGACAGTCCGGTGATCACGATCAATTTATCGCGCGGCAGGGTCAGGTCGATGTTCTTCAGGTTGTGGGTTCGTGCCCCACGAATCAGGATCTTGTCCACTGCGGCCTCGCATGGCGGGCGGAAACCCGCGAGTATACGGCTCCCGGCTACCTAGCGGCAAAGCGTCGCGCCTGTGCGAGGGCGAGACGGGGCTGGTAGAATCGCTGCGCATTTTCAAGAGGTTCTTCCATGCACGATCCGCACAGCGAACGCATGAGTGGTAGCGAGACCCGCGCGGCGAGCGGGCTGGCGTTGGTGTTCGCGTTCCGTATGCTCGGTATGTTTATGGTGCTGCCGGTGCTAGCCACCTACGGCATGGACCTGGCGGGGGCCACGCCGGTGCTGATTGGGCTGGCGATCGGCGCCTACGGCCTGACCCAGGCGTTTCTGCAAATCCCCTTCGGTGTGATTTCCGACCGCATCGGCCGCCGCCCGGTGATTTATGTCGGCTTGCTGATTTTCGCCGCCGGCAGTGTACTGGCGGCGAATGCGGACTCCATCTGGGGGGTGATCGCCGGGCGCGTGTTACAAGGCGCCGGGGCGATTTCGGCCGCGGTGATGGCGCTGCTCTCGGACCTCACGCGCGAGCAGCACCGGACCAAGGCCATGGCCGTGATCGGTATGAGCATCGGCCTGTCCTTTGCGGTGGCGATGGTGGCGGGGCCACTGTTGACTCGCGTTTTCGGTCTCTCTGGGCTGTTTTTGGCCACTGCGGGCATGGCGTTGCTGGGGATCGCGATTGTCGCCTGGTTGGTGCCGCGCTCAGTCGGGCCGTTGCATCATCGCGAGTCTGAGCTGGCGCGCGAGGCGCTGGGCGCGACGCTGCGTCATCCAGACTTGCTGCGCCTGGATCTCGGTATCTTCGTGCTGCACGCGATTCTGATGGCTAGTTTCGTCGCGTTGCCATTGGCGCTGGTGCAGAAGGCCGGGCTACCCAAGGAGCAGCATTGGTGGGTGTATCTGACGGCGCTGTTGGTGAGCTTTTTCGCGATGATCCCGTTCATCATCTATGGCGAGAAAAAACGCCAGATGAAGCGCGTCCTGCTGGGGGCGGTCACGGTGCTACTGCTGTGTGAACTGTTCTTCTGGCAGTTTGGCGGCAGTTTGCGCACGTTGGTGTTGGGCACGGTGGTGTTTTTCACCGCATTTAACCTGCTGGAAGCCTCGCTGCCTTCGCTGATTAGCAAGGTGTCGCCAGCGGGTGGCAAGGGCACTGCGATGGGGGTGTACTCCACCAGTCAGTTCCTCGGTGCGGCGTTGGGTGGCATTCTCGGTGGCTGGCTGTTTCAGCATGGCGGGCTGGGGGTTGTGTTCCTGGGTTGCGCTGCGCTCTGCGCGCTCTGGCTGGCCTTTGCTGTTACTATGAGCGAGCCTCCGTATGTCACGAGCCTGCGTTTACCATTGTCATCCGTAGCGGTACGTGATGCTGGTTTGGTCGAGCGTTTACTGGCAGTGGCCGGAGTAACGGATGCTGTGGTGGTGGCCGAGGAGGCTGCCATCTATATCAAATTGGATACCGAACAGTTGGATCGCACGTCCCTTGAGCGCTTGATCGAAGCAGCGCCGGCGCGTGCTGAAGCCTAGGAGAACGTTATGGCCCGTGGGGTTAACAAAGTTATTTTGGTCGGAACCTGTGGCC
Organism: Pseudomonas cavernicola; assembly: GCF_003596405.1. NCBI lineage: Bacteria > Pseudomonadati > Pseudomonadota > Gammaproteobacteria > Pseudomonadales > Pseudomonadaceae > Pseudomonas > Pseudomonas cavernicola. Next base: position 450,019 of record NZ_QYUR01000002.1, on the reverse strand, counting down.
AAGATCCGGAAACGCGCTACATGCCTAACGGCAATGCTGTCACCAACCTGAGCCTGGCTACCAGTGAGCAGTGGACCGACAAGCAGAGCGGGCAGAAGGTCGAGAAAACCGAGTGGCACCGTGTTGCGCTGTTCGGCAAAGTCGCCGAGATCGCCGGTGAGTACCTGCGCAAAGGTTCGCAGGTGTACATCGAAGGTAAGCTGCAAACCCGCGAGTGGGAAAAAGACGGCATCAAGCGTTACACCACCGAAATCGTGGTCGATATCAATGGCACCATGCAATTGCTTGGCGGTCGTCCAGATAGCAGTGGCGATTCTGCCCCGCGCCAGCAGCGTCCGCAGCCGCAGCGCGAGCCGCAACAGCAGGCCCCGCGTGAGTCGCGTCCGGCACCGCAGCCGCAACCGGCGGCTCAACCGGCACCGAACTACGACAGCTTCGACGACGACATCCCGTTCTAGCCTGTACCGTTTGTCTGTTTGTAAACAACTAAAGCGCAGCCATTGACTTGATTGCGCTTTTTTATTCTTTACGGTTTTCCGAGCTGTACTAATGTGAGTACTACCCTCTACCAAGTGGGATGGTAAACAAATGGCAGCTCCTTATGTGGTCCGCGTACTGGTGCTCTCCAGCGGGGAACGCCTCCCGGTTTTGCTTGGTGTGGCCGAAGGTCTCCCATTACACGAGCCGATGCTCTACACGATGGTCAGGCTGCGTACGGCTAACGCGTCGACCAGCACGATAGAGTTCAGCCTTCGGGCCATCCTGGTGCTCCAGCTGTTTCTAGAGCACCGATCCATCAATCTGGAGCAGCGCTTCCTGCATGGCCGGGCACTGAGTGAGGCCGAGATTGATGCATTGGCACGCGCTTGCCGCTGGCCGATGAACGTTTTGTATGAACAGTTCACTGTCGGTGAAAAACCGCTGCATGCTCAACGCATCCACTCTCTGGAACGCTTCCGCGCTCGACTCTCTAAAGCACCGTTTAGCGAGGTTGTGCCAGACATGGCGGCCAATCGACTTCGCTGCATTCGCCAGTACCTTGATTGGCTGATTCAAGCAAAACTTGGCTCCTTGGAGCCACAGGGGCACCTCTATAGAGCGCTTGAATCGCAGCTGCAGTTTTTAAAGGGCGCACTTAAGTCCAGAGAGCCTGTAGGTCGGGGACGGAATGCGATTGGACGGCGAGAGGGGGCGGCACCGGAAGATATTGATAAGCTGCTGTCGCTGATCAAGCCGAAGGCTCTGGGTAATCCCTGGCGCAACACTCATGTGCAAGTGCGTAATGCCTTGATGGTTCACTGGTTGCTTCACCTCGGGGTAAGGCGCGGTGAACTGCTAAATGTCAAAGTCGCAGATATCGACTTCCGCCTGGAGACGGTCACGATTGTGCGCCGAGCCGACGATCCTCAGGATCCCCGGGCTAACCAGCCGAGGGTTAAAACCCTTGACCGTGTATTACCACTGTCCTCCAGCCTGGCGGCAGCAACCTACGACTACGTCATCCACTGGCGTAGTAAGCCCCCTGGCGCTCATGCCCACGAATTCTTGTTTGTTGCCGAATATACCGGTCACCCGTTATCGCTTGTTGCGCTAAATAAAACATTCCAGGTTTTGCGCAACAAGTGCATCTTGCTGCCGTCTTCACTGACCCCGCATGTTCTTCGGCACACCTTCAATGATCGCCTTTCGGAAATCATGGATGAGAAAGGAATTTCAGAGGAAAGGGAGAAGCAAATACGTTGTCAGTTGAATGGCTGGAAAGAAACGTCCGGAACGGCAGCCACTTATACGCGCAGGCACATTCGTAAGAAGGCCGCCGAGGCGTCGCTGAGTATGCAGGAGCGCATGCTCTCTACAGGTGGAGGGTGGGAAGATGCAGAACCATAACCTGGATAGAGACTGTTTCCTGCCGCTGCCTCAGTGGGCCAATACCGCCAGTGGCGTACGATTCACTCCTGATCTGGATTGCTGGTCCTACCGCGATGGCGTTGTAGCAGTCAGTGTTAATTTCTATCTATTGGATGACGTGTCTTTACGGATGAGAAATTCTTTAAAGCACTTGCTTGTTTGGTATGCGGAAAACCAATCACCAGTCTCGCTGATGAACGTTTATTCTCACATAAAGTATTTCTTGAATTTTTTGCGTTCAGTTGGTGGTCAGCAGGTGGATGGAATAGCTGCCATCGATTTTTTAAATTACTATTCTTCGTTGGTAAATAGTAATTTCTGGTATGCGAGTCACTTAGCCGGCTATTTGAAGCGTTGGCACCGTATGAGGCTGTATGGCATAGCGGATGATCTGCCTTTGCTGCTGCGGCAGATTCGTTTGAAAGGAATTCTTAAGGGGAAGGCCGTCTTAACCATGTGTCCCTATGAGGGGCCATTTACGGACTTAGAGCTACAGTCAATTCAACAGCAAATTAATCGATCGTACTCGCAAGGGTTGTTTGCGGATGATGACTATATGCTGGCCTGGCTATTTATTCTTCTGGGTCAGCGCGATGTACAGTACGCGCTCTTGAAGGTCTGCGATGTGTTGGAGGTTGAGCGCTCCGATGGAGCCTTCGAGTATGCCATTCGGGTGCCAAGGGCCAAGCAGGCCACACAACTGGCGCGAAGTGAATTCAAAGAGCGTGTGCTTGCCCCACAGTTCGGGAAGCCGCTTAAACAATATGCCGACTCGGTCAGGCTCTCATTTGATGGGCTGATGAGGGATCCTGCTCAGGCGCCACTGTTTCCGCGACGCCGGCTCCAAGGAGACTACTCAACTGGATTTGAGTATCACCGTACAGCAAAGGAGTTAGGAGCATCGCTGTCTTTTGCTTTGCATTCTTTAGCAGTTATATCTGAGCGCACAGGGGGGTTGATGAATATAACCCCCTCCCGCTTTAGGCGCACGATAGGAACGCGGGCCGCTCAAGAGGGGCATAGCGAACTGGTGATTGCCGAACTGCTGGATCATTCAGATACCCAGAATGTCCAGGTATATGTCGCCGCAACGCCTGCCATTCTGGAAAGAATTGACCGTGCGGTGGCTATGCAGATGGCGCCCTTAGCCCAAGCATTCGCGGGTGTCATCATCAGCTCAGAGTCGGAAGCCGTTAGGGGTGCTGATCCTTCGAGCCGAATCATGGATCCCCGTATTGATAACTCAATGAAGCCCATGGGCAACTGCGGGCAGTACGGCTTTTGTGGTTTATTGGCTCCAATCGCCTGTTACTCCTGCATTCATTTTCAGCCATGGCTAGATGGTCCCCATGAGGCGGTACTTGAGCACCTGCTATCAGAGCGGGAGCGTCTAAGTGCTAATGGCGATCCACGAATTGCCGCGACCAATGACCGCACGATACTCGCGGTAGCTGAGGTCATTCGGCTGTGTGAAATTCAGCAGAAGGAACAGGCCTGTGACTGAGCTCGCGCTGTTTAGACCGCAGCGTGTTCTCCAGGCGGCAGAAAATCTCCAGCTGTTTGTGGGGTATTGCCGCAATGAGCTAACTGCCTTTGGAGTCGATCTCCCATTTGACGAAAATGTATGGGATGTGACGGACGGGCTGGCTTTAAAAGGGAGGGGAGCTAGGCGAGATCGAGCGTATTTCATCAGCGACGCGGCAGTGCTCGAGAAAGTTAGTACACCCTTGAGGGAACCGTTCTGTTCGTTTGCGAAGGCGTGCCTTCGCTATCTCCACAGCAATCGACCGACCAAATGTATTGGCAACCGTCTTTCTGCACTAAGGCTACTTGAGTCAGCTTTGATTGAGATGACCGGGGCTGCTGAGCCAATCAGGGTTGAGGGCTCCATTCTCAATAGGACTGCACAAATGGCTGCGGAGCGATTTACGGCAGCGACTGCCTACCGTGTTGCTGGCCAGCTTCAGTTGATTTCAGAGCTCATGATTAACTGCCGAATCATGGCGGTCTCTGTCCCTTGGCGTAGCACGATCTCCAGGCCAAGTGACACCAACCGTGTAGGCAAGGCTGCTGATGAGCAGCGTTACGCCAAGCTGCCCTCTCAGGCGGTGCTCGATGCTTTGCCGCAGATCTACTTGATGGCCAAGGAGCCTTCGGATGTGATCGTTACAAGCGCAGTTGCGATCATGCTGGGGTCCCCTGACCGCATCCATGAGGTGGTTCAATTGCCAGTCGACTGTGAGGTTTGGCAGAGTCGCGGAGAGGGCCAAGCGCTTGCGTATGGCTTGCGGTGGCTGCCAGGAAAAGGTGCCGCGCCGATGATCAAGTACCCGACTACGCCTATGGCCGGAGTGGTGCAGGAAGCAATCGAGCGCATACGCCTTTCGACTAGGGAAGCACGTGCAGTCGCCCTCTGGTATGACCACAATCCAGCCAAGATCTATCTCCCGGAGCATCTGGAACATTTGCGTGCGCAAGAGTTCATCACCTTTAGAGAACTGGGTGATGTGTTATGGGGTGGTGGCGCATCGGCGGCTCCTCAGAACTGGTGTAAGAGCAATGGTGTCGAACTGTCTTATACGAAGAGAAGGGCGCGAGTACACTTTGCGGCGGTTGAGAAAATTGTTTTGGGAATGTTGCCAGAGCATTTTCCCTTTGTGGATATAGCCAAAAGTCTGCGGTTCAGTGAGGCTTTGTTTGTTGTGCGGCGGAACGAATTCCACGCTACCCGTGGTACTTATTTAGGAGTTATTGAAGGTGTGACTATAGATCACATTTGTGATCGTTTAGGAGCTGGTAGTGACCATGGGAAGCAATCAGTATTTGATCGGGCCGGCTTCACGGATATAGAGGGAAAATCGATTAAAGTTCGCTCCCATCAAATGAGGCATTATCTTAATACCTTGGCGCAGTCGGGGTCGATGAGTCAGCTGGATATTGCCAAATGGTCGGGGCGCAAAGATATTCGCCAGAATGCGGCATACAATCAAATGACTCAAGGCCAAGTGGTATCTCTGATTCGAGAATCTATAGGTGACAAATTGCTTTCAATAGGGCCTCTGGCCGAGCTGCCTAAAAGAAGCCTTATTCCACGGGATCAATTTTCGCGCCTGAAAGTTCCCACTGCGCACACGACTGATCTTGGCTACTGCATTCATGACTATGTGATGTCGTCTTGTCAGCTCCATGGCGACTGTACTAATTGTCGAGAGCATGTCTGCATTAAAGGGAATGTGCAGCATGCTCAAGCTGCACATCGAATGCTTGCGGAAACCTGCGAACTTCTAAATCAGGCAATTGCCGTTGAGTCTAAGGGGCATGCCGGGGCAAGCCGATGGGTTGAACATCACCAAGTTACCGTTGAGCGGCTGGCGCATCTTTGCCAGATACTAAATGATCCGAGTGTTCCTGACGGTGCAGTGATTCAGCTCTCGAGTTTGGATCTGCCTTCTCGAATTGATCAAGCCTCCGAGACGTGCAAGTTGATTGATGTTGTTGATGTCTCAAATGGCGCATTACCTAACCAGAAGTTAAAGGCTCTGCTATTCAACAACTAGGCGAGGTTATGATGATTCAGCGGGCAAAAAACCTCACAGATGCGGATATAGAAGTCATCGTTAAAGTTCTGGATGGTTGGGAAGGAAAGCTGACGTGGGAGCTTTTGATCGAGGCTATAGAGTCAAGAGTCTATCTGCGTTATACGCGGCAGGCACTATTTAATCATGAGCGCATACGGTTGGCCTTTCAGCGTTATAAGGGCAGGCCGAGCGGTGAGGCCGAGGTGGCGGAGCATCAAGATAAGGCGCTAAGTAAAACGGTTGTCTGGAAAAAGCTTGAGCGGTTAAAGCGCTTGGAGGCAGAAAATGCACGGTTGCTTGAGGAAAATAACCGGTTACTGGAGCAATTTGTGGTCTGGGCATATAACGCTCATCTTCGGGGGCTTGATGAGGCGTCATTGAGTCGGCCACTCCCTCGTGTTGGGCGGGATCAGACAGTTAGCGGACCTACACGTGTGCGCAAAAAGACTACGGTGTGAACGAATTGGCTGGTCGTTTTGGGTGGCCTAGAAAGCCGGATTTCAGGATCGCTTTTTACTGATTATCTTGCCTTCGAAGAGTTGAGTTGATGCCATAAACTCTCTGGCGACCTCTGGATTGAGCCGTTCGAGTATTAGGGGAGCAGCAGTGGTAAGCATTCCGAAAACGTTGAGCGACAACTTCTAGTTCAGCTGTATAAAAAACTCCAGAGAGATCAACTCGGTAGAAAAGCGACTTTCTGCAAGGTGCTACAAGCGATTATCCCAACTTGAGTCTGGGTTAAGTACTCCCCTAAAAAATTCAAGATTTGCGTTTATACACAGACTTGGCGAAAGCCGACTTTAGGACTGGCTGACTTAGGCCCCTTTGTTCTCCTGTGCATAGGCGCGAGCAAATTTGATACTTGCGCGGAGTTTCGGCTCGATGGGCCACCGCAGTTCGACTTGAATGGCGTCAGGTACGCTGAGCGCCTGAGCGACCACTTTGGGCGAGAGCTTGGCAACCTCTCTACATACCTCAATAGCCAGTGCCTGACCGCTCTTCGACGGGGAACCGTCGCGTTGCTTCAACCAAGACGCCGTTTCGAACTGACACGGGCCAGAAGAGAACATCTGCTCCGAGTCAATGATCACAAACTCGTGGGATGCCGTGAAGAACCTGTCGGGCAGTTCGTTTCCACCAAAAATATATGCGGCAAACTCGCTCTTGGGCCAGTCGTTCAAGTGCCTGATACTGTGCGGACGAAGGTCTTCAAGTGTGTGTACCTCTTTGCCAGCGAAGGACTCGAGCGCACATCCCGGGCCACACGGCGGACGGACGTGTTCTTCCATGTACCAATGGGCGGCATGCACTTCACCTCCTCGACATCCAAGAATTGCCGCGCTGTCAGGATCCAGGCAAATGAACACTGAACTTTGGCACGACCAGTTCATTGCTTGAGCCAAATGCCCAAAAACTATCTCGCGATAGGCATAGAACGAGCCGCGGAGTTTTGTAAGCCACCTGTTTCCGTCACAGTCAGTGCCGATCCAAAAGCCATCCGAGGTGTGGTTAGGTCTGTGTACGCGGAGCCACTGCCACCCAGTTGTGTCAAGCCAAGTCGGGAGGGCGGACATGCGTGGGAACGAGTGCATTGACGAGGCCATGGATGCGTCCCCTTGAGCCTATCGGGTCGAACGTCGATAACATCCAGCCGCACCGTACCCGCCAGCCCAATGTCTCTGTGTCGAGCCTATGCGCCCTTGGCTACGCGCACCCACCCCATTCGATGGCTTGAAGAATTCGCCTCACCTGATTAGCACCAATTTCCGTCCTGCATTTCATCACCGGGCGAATCCCTCCGAGTGCCTGGTTGGGTGACACCATCCAGCGTACTGCAGCTTCGAAGCTATCGAACGTACTACTCGCACGCAGGGTGATCGCTGCCAATCGATCGAGACGCTCAGCCTCTGCCGACTTAAAGGGCTTACAGACACCTGGTCTGAGCACGTCGGGTGGAGCAACACCTAAAAAGTCCGCTAGGTCCGCGTCAGATAGAGAAAACGTAAGTTGCACTGCCGTCGCCCATTGGCGAGGCAGACCATGCTCAAAGGAGCGAATCCTCTCAGACTCAAGCTGATCGCACTGCCCCGGGCCAACGCAAAAAATGTTGCTGTTCGTGGCATCTCGTTCACGCTCGCTTAAGCAATTCTGCGGTTTGGCGGTAAAGCTTGTTGAGGTCGGGGCTATCATCATACTTAGATCCAGCCGCTTCGAGGATGTGCTTGCACACAGATTCAAGGAGGGTTCTTGCCATCGTGATTGCTCCTTCCGGGTCGGTAGTTCGCCGCTCCAGTGATTTCGTCCACGCTGATCTCACATGTTCAGAATCGAACCTCTCAATCGCGCCCGTCACGACATGATCTGCAGGTGATATGCCTCCTTTTTCAACGTAGTCCAATAAGCTCCGCTCTCATGAAAAGGATTGTTCATATGCCATCTTTTTACGCCCACTCTAGCGAACGTTCCGATCGATTGGATTGGCAATTGCTGGCCGACCATCTCTCAGCGGTGGGTAGCTTGGCGGCTAGTTTCGCTGCCGCTTTTTCTGCTGAGGAGTTAGCCCGTGTTGCGGGTTTGTTGCACGACCTGGGCAAGTACACCGAGGAATTTCAGCTTCGTCTGAATGGTGACTACGGTCGTGTCGATCACTCCACCTGGGGAGCGCGGATTGCCTGTGAACGCTATGGCCCGCTCGGTAAACTAATGGCTTATGGCATTGCCGGGCATCACGCCGGTTTGGCGAATGGCCGTGATCCCGGTGAGCGAGCGGCCTTGAACGACCGCTTGCGTGTGGAGCTGCCCAGTTTGTTGTCAGCCTGGCACGATGAAATCGAGTTGCCAGCGGAAAACTCGCTGACCCCGCCCGCTGGCTTTCGGGCTTGCCAAGGGCGGGGGCAGTTTCAACTTGCCTTTCTCGCCCGGATGATTTTTTCCTGTCTGGTGGACGGCGACTTTCTCGATACCGAGGCGTACTACCACAGGATCGAGAAGCGCAAAGCACTGCGCGGTGGGCCGCACCCCAGTCTGATGGAGCTGCGCTCACGGCTTGATGGCTACCTTGGTCAATTCAAAGCCAACTCAGCGGTTAACCAGTTGCGCTCTGAAATTCTCGGCGAGGTGCGCGATCGAGCGCAGCTTGCGCCTGGGTTATTTTCGCTGACAGTGCCCACCGGCGGAGGCAAGACCCTAGCTTCTCTGGCATTTGCCCTGGATCACGCGATAACCCATGGCTTGCGCCGGCTTGTCTTCGTCATCCCCTTTACCAGCATCGTGGAACAGAACGCGGCAGTTTTTCGTCAAGCGCTCGGCGATCTGGGCGATGCCGTACTGGAGCACCACAGCGCATTTGTCGACGACAAGAGCAAAAGTCTTCAGTCACGCGAAAAAATCTGCCTGGCGATGGAGAACTGGGATGCGCCGATAGTGGTGACCACCGCGGTGCAGTTCTTTGAAAGCCTTTTCGCGGCCCGGCCGTCCGCTTGCCGCAAACTGCACAATATCGCCAGCAGTGTAGTGGTGCTGGACGAGGCGCAAACCCTGCCGCTCAAGTTGCTGCGCCCCTGTGTTGCTGCGCTCGACGAGCTGGCGCTGAACTACAAGGTTAGTGCGGTGCTCTGTACCGCAACCCAGCCAGCCCTAGAAGCCCCAGATTTTATCGGCGGTTTGCAGAACGTCCGCGAGTTGGCGCCCGAGCCGGGTAAATTGTTCGCTGCACTCAAGCGCGTGCAGGTACGGCATGTCGGGAGCTTGAGTGATGACGCACTGGCGAGCCAGCTGGTCGAGCGCGACCAGGTGCTGTGCATCGTCAACAACCGTCGCCATGCTCGTGCGCTTTATGAGGCTATCGCCGAGTGCACTGGCGCCCGCCATCTGACGACGCTGATGTGCGCCAAACACCGCAGCCAGGTGCTGGCTGAGGTTCGTGTGCTGCTAATGGAGGGCAAGCCGTGTCGCTTGGTCGCGACCTCCTTGATCGAGGCCGGAGTCGATGTCGATTTCCCCGCGGTACTGCGCGCCGAGGCCGGGCTGGACTCCATCGCCCAGGCGGCGGGGCGCTGCAACCGGGAAGGCAAGCGCTCGTCAGCAGACAGCGATGTGTTAATTTTTGCCACTGAGAATTCGGATTGGGCACCGCCAGCTGAGCTCAAGCAGTTTGCCCAGGCGGCGCGTGAGGTGCTGCGCCAACATGGGGAGGATCCGCTGGGTCTGGACGCCATCCAGCGTTATTTCCGTCTGTTGTATTGGCAGAAGGGACCGCAGGAGCTGGATGCACACAATCTCCTGGGGCAGATCGAGGATGGCAAGCTGGACGGCCTGCCGTTTGAAATGCTGGCCAGCAAGTTCCGCATGATCGACAGTGTGCAAATGCCGGTGATCGTTCCACTACCTGGGGACGACGAAGTGCTGTCGGCCTTGGATGAGTTGGAGTTTGCTGAGGGTTGCGCCGGCATCGCCCGCCGCCTGCAACCCTATCTGGTGCAGGTGCCACGCCAGGCTTATACCGCGTTGCAGCAGGCTGGGGCTATTCAGGCGGTAAGCGAAAAACGCTATGGCGAGCAGTTCTTGGTCTTGGTCAATCCTGATCTGTATCACCCTCGGTTCGGGCTGCATTGGGATAATCCAGCCTTTATCAGCAGTGAGCGGTTGTTTTGGTAACTAGGTCGTCGACCCAGGTTGGCGCGGATAAAGGAATACTGAAAAGGAGGGCCAGATGGCCTACGGAATTCGCTTATTGGTCTGGGGCGAGCGCGCTTGTTTTACCCGACCCGAGATGAAAGTTGAGCGCGTCTCCTATGACGTGATTACACCCTCAGCGGCGCGCGGCATTCTCGAAGCCATTCATTGGAAACCGGCGATTCGCTGGGCGGTGGATCGTATCCAGGTACTCAAGCCGATCCGCTTCGAATCCCTGCGGCGTAACGAGGTGGGCGGCAAGCTGTCCTCGGCCAGCGTCGGCAAGGCGATGAAGGCGGGGCGCACCGATGGCCTGATCACCTTTGTCGATGAAGATCGCCAGCAACGGGCGGCCACCATCCTGCGTGATGTGGCCTATGTCATCGAGGCGCACTTCGAGCTGACCGAGAAGGCCGATGCCAACGACTCGGAAGGCAAACACCTGGATATCTTCAATCGGCGTGCGCGCAAGGGGCAGTATTTTCATGCGCCTTGCCTCGGCGTTCGCGAATTCCCCGCCAGCTTCCAGTTGCTGGAAGCAGACAGTGACGAGCCGCTTGTGGATGAGGCACTCAAGGGCGGGTTCGACCTGGGCTGGATGCTGCACGACATCGACTTTGCCAATGACATGACGCCGCATTTTTTCCGTGCGCAGATGAGTGATGGTCTGATTGAAGTGCCGCCGTTTATGGCGCAGGAGGTCAAGGCATGATCCTCTCGGCGCTGAATAACTACTACCTGCAGTTGGCCGAGCAAGGTGCGGTGCCGGTTTTCGGTTTCAGCCAGGAAAAGATCAGTTATGCGTTGGTGCTGTCCGCCGAAGGTGAGCTGGTGGATGTGCTGGATGTACGTGACAACTCAGGCAGGAAGCCGCTGCCCAAAAGTCTGACCGTTCCGCAGCCGGAAAAGCGCACGGCCGGGATCAAATCCAACTTTCTCTGGGACAAAAGCAGTTATGTGCTGGGTGTCAGTGCCAAGGTCGGCGAGCGTACCGCCCAAGAGCATCAGTCTTTCAAGACATTGCACCAGCAATGCCTGGCGGACGAGAGCGATCCTGCACTGATAGCGCTTTCGGCTTTTCTTGGGCGCTGGTCGCCGGAGCAGTTTCAAGCGCCGATGTTCAGTGAAGAAATGCTCGATGCCAGCTTCGTTTTCCGCCTCGATGGCGAGCACAAGTACCTGCACGAACTACCTGCCGCACAACTACTCAGGGCCAAGCTGCTGGCCGGTGCCAAGGTCCGTGATGGGTTGTGTCTCGTGACCGGGAAAAACCTGCCTTTGGCGCGCCTGCATCCGGCGATCAAGGGGGTGAATGGTGCCCAGAGTTCTGGTGCTTCCATAGTCTCCTTCAACCTGGAGTCCTTCGGCTCCTACGGCAAGAGCCAGGGTGACAATGCGCCCGTTTCCGAGGCGGTGGCTTTCGCTTATACGACCGTGCTTAACCACCTGTTGCGTCGCGATGAACACAACCGCCAGCGCCTGCAGATCGGAGATGCCAGTGTGGTGTTCTGGGCGTTGGCTGATACTCCGGAACTGACGAATAGCGCAGAACAGTTGTTTGCCGATCTGCTCTCACCCCCTGCCGATGATGCGGGTGAAACCGACAAGCTACGCACGGTGCTGGAAGCCGTAGCCAAGGGCAGACCGTTGCGCGAGCTGGGGCTGCAGCTGGATGAGGGTACGCAATTGTTCGTGCTGGGTCTGGCGCCGAATGCTTCGCGTTTGTCGATCCGCTTCTGGCAGAGCGGCAGCCTGGGCTTTTTCGCCCAGCGTCTGGCCGAGCATTTCCAGGATCTGCATATCGAGCCGCTGCCGTGGAAAACTGAGCCGGCGATCTGGCGCTTGCTGTATGCAACCGTCCCTAGCCGCGACGGCAAAACCAAGGCAGAAGATATTTCACCGCAACTGGCCGGTGAAATAACCCGCGCCGTTCTGACCGGCAGCCGCTACCCGCGCAGCCCGTTGGCCAACGTAATCATGCGAATGCGCGCCGATGGAGACATCTCCGGAGTGCGTGTGGCGTTGTGCAAAGCCGTTCTGGTGCGCGACCTGCGCCTGGGCGTCAAGGGAATCAATGAGGAGGTGCCTGTGAGTCTCGACAAGGAAGCCAGCAACCCCGGTTATCGCCTGGGCAGGCTGTTCGCCGTACTGGAAAGCGCCCAGCGCAGTGCCTTGGGCACGCAAGTCAACGCCACCATTCGTGATCGTTATTACGGCGCGGCATCGGCAACCCCCACCAGCATTTTCCCGATGTTGTTGCGCAACACGCAAAACCATCTGGCCAAGGTGCGCAAAGAAAAGCCAGGTCTGGCGCATAACCTGGAGCGCGAGATCGGCGAAATCATCGACGGTCTGGATAGCCAGTTTCCGCGCAACCTGAAGCTTGAAGATCAGGGTCGTTTCGCCATCGGCTATTACCACCAGTCCCAGGCGCGCTTTAGCCGCAACACCGAAGCCAACAACGCTGGAACCGAAGCCGAGCAAGGAGCAGAACAATGAGTGCCATCGCCAACCGCTACGAGTTCGTTTACCTGTTCGACGTCACCAATGGCAACCCCAACGGCGATCCGGATGCCGGCAACCTGCCGCGCCTTGACCCGGAAACCAACCAGGGGCTGGTCACCGACGTCTGTCTCAAGCGCAAGATCCGCAACTACGTAAGCCTGGAGAAGGAGGGCGGTGCCGGTTACGCCATCTACATGCAGGAAAAATCCGTGCTTAACAATCAACATGAGCTGGCCTGGAAAGCCCTGGATATACCTGCCGATGCCAAGGATGGCTACAAGAAGCTGCCCAAGGACGTGGCAAAGGCCAAGGAGTTGACCGACTGGATGTCCGCTAACTTCTTCGATGTACGTACCTTCGGTGCGGTGATGACCACTGGGGTCAACTGTGGTCAGGTGCGTGGTCCGATTCAAATGGCTTTCGCCACCTCGATCGACCCGGTGGTGCCGATGGAAATCTCCATCACCCGCATGGCCGTGACCACCGTGAAAGAAGCGGAAGAGCAAAGCGGCGATAACCGCACCATGGGCCGCAAACACATCATTCCCTATGGCCTTTACCGCGCCCATGGCTTTATCTCGGCCAAGCTGGCTGAGCGCACCGGCTTCTCTGAGGCTGACCTCGAATTGCTCTGGCGCAGCCTGATCAACATGTTCGAGCACGACCGCTCAGCCGCCCGTGGCGAAATGGCCGCCCGCAAGTTGATCGTGTTCAAACACGAACATCCCATGGGCAATGCACCGGCCCATGTGTTGTTCGATACGGTGAAGGTCGAGCGTGTACAGGGCGAAGCCGCTACGCCGGCCCGCAGCTTCGGCGATTACCGGGTGTCGATCGACAGTGAATCCCTGCCGCAAGGCGTCAGCGTACGTGAGTTGATCTGAAGAGAGGCGGGCATGGACGACGATGACCTAATTCCACTGTCCGCCTTGCAGCATGCCTCTACTACTTAGGCAAAAACTGGCAAAGCAAAGCCGAGCATATCGGCACAAAGGCGGTGCTGGATCTCAATGGCCCGCTAATTCCCTTGTTTTTTGCGAACCACAAGCGACCGGCTAAAACCTGGTGGGTTCGCGGTTCTTTAACAAATTGATTTGACTGGATTTAATTTTATTGAGGAGCAACTGCAACTTCCGCTTGCGGCAGTAAGCTGCGGTTCGCAAACCAGAAGAGTTTTCCTCATGGCGATCGCTGAGTTATAAGGGCGAGGTCGCGCCCCACGCGGGCGTGCGGATTGAAACTGCTGCGCGTTGAGCTGGGTCTGCTGGCCGAAGTCGCGCCCCACGCGGGCGTGCGGATTGAAACTTCTCCAGGGCGCGGCGGATCACCTGCGCCGAGGGTCGCGCCCCACGCGGGCGCGCGGATTGAAACCAGGTATTTGATCTACATAACGAGGCGACCAGCCGGTCGCGCCCCACGCGGGCGCGCGGATTGAAACTGGCTACCCGAGGAAGGTATTGCGGATAAAAGCGTCGCGCCCCGCGGGGGCGCGCGGATTGAAACCCCCACCTTCGGCGCTGGAGCGGCGGCGAGCATGGTCGCGCCCTGCGGGGGCGCGTGGATTGAAACCGGGACGAGGTCGACTTTTGCAACCAGCGCGTGCTGTCGCGCTCTATGCGGGCGCGCGGATTGAAACTTCGATGGCGTCAACACCACGCTGATCCCGTATAAGTCGCGCCCCACGCGGGTGCGCGGATTGAAACCTCGGGCGTCTAGCCCTCATGTGATAGCCGGTAAGTCGCGCCCCACGGGGGCGCGAGGATTGAAACGCCCAAGGCCGGATCAACCCGGTGCTGGAGGATGTCGCGCCCCACGCGGGCGCGCGGATTGAAACATGCAGGTGTTCCAAGAGATTGGCGAGAAGCGCAAGTCGCGCCCCACGCGGGCGCGCGGATTGAAACAGGTAAGTACCGTCGGCCAGGTAGAAGCCTTGAGTCGCGCCCCACGTGGGCGCGCGGATTAAAACGGCGGGTCTTGGTAGTTGGTATCCGGCGTATAGGTGTCGCGCCCCACGGGGACGCGCGGATTGAAACGGGTAATCGATGCCATGATCGCGGCACAGGCGGTGTCGCGCCCCACAGGGGCGCGCGGATTGAAACACACCACAGCAGCGAGTCCATCAGCCCAGCGGGGTCGCGCCCCACCGGGGCGCGTGGATTGAAACCGGGACGAGGTCGACTTTTGCAACCAGCGCGTGATGTCGCGCCCTACGCGGGCGCGCGGATTGAAACTTGCAGCTCAGGAGTCAGGACTTTGGTCTCACACGTCGCGCCCCACGCGGGCGCGCGGATTGAAACTAAGTGCGTCGAGCCCGAGGTTGGCCAATGCGGCGACAAGCAGAAGTACTTCAATCCGTTTCGGGCAGTGGCTTCGATGCAGGTTCAACCCAATGCCCAAGTACTCGCTTTTCACATCCCGAAAGCCTTCTTCGATCTGCATCCGCTGTTTGTATATCGCGACGATTTTCGCCGGATTCCAGTGCTGCTCCGGCAGGTTGCTGGCAAGCGACCAGGGCTCGCGCTCACGGTTGGCTGATTGTCGGCTGAGTTTGTTTTTGGCGATTGAGCCGGTTACACGTTGATGTTTTCTGCCCTTGGCAGGATGTCTGACGCAGTACAAATGGATGAAGTGAGGGGTGCTCTGGGTCATCTCGATACACCCCAGCGATTTAGGCGAGGCTGACGCGAGAGCGTATAGATTTTTCACCGGCAACCACGTTTGCGAGGCACTGCGATAAAGGTCTCGATTGCGGACCCGCCCCACGTAATGCCAGCCCTGCGCCTCGACCGCCTTGATCCATGGACGTCGAAAACCCGCGTCCGCCACCAGTGTTGGAATGCATCCTTCAGAGAGCATTTCGGCCAGCGCTTGAAGCAGACGTTTTTGATATTTCGGACACCCTTCGCGCTCATGAACGCTCTCGTAAATGGGAAACGAACGCCCAGCCAAGGGTATCGCTGCTCGCAACAAGAAAAACGTTCCAGAAGCATCAATCGGTGACCAGTCGACCAGGATCAATGGATGCTTAAGCGAGCCGAGTAGCCATCACTAAGACTATCTGGTGGCAGCGGTCAAAGCCGACCGAAGTTCTTCGGGGCTAGGCGGGCATCGCGTATCCACTTGACTACAGTCAATTTGACCTCAAGAATAGCGCCACTTGCCGGTTGCTCATGCGAGCTCCGTCATTGCAGGTAGCTGGCCTGTCGAAATAAACAGCCACCACTTCTTCGCCTCGCGAAGTCACCCACTTGGGATAGCGCCCCAGTGGGGCGGTATCCCTCTAACAGAGGAGAACCGCAATCCATCGAACCTCCCTGGATGCCTGGCTTTTTTCAGTGACGTCTGGAGATGAAACCCGCAAAATGTAAACAAGTACCCTCGCATCAGGGGTTGCGTTTACAGAATACCCAGCCAGGAGATTGTTATGACTATCTATTCCTTTGATTCACATGGGGATTCAAGGTTGTTAACAGTTTTTTGGTATGCACAACCGTTCTGATCGACTGGGTTAGTCGGATCTCATGCGTATGCGCCTGATGCTACTGGGCGGTGGTAATGCTCTTGGGCAGGCGCTAATTCGCCTGGGCGCCGAGGAAGACATTGGCTTCCTCGCGCCGCGCCCGCCAGAAGGGGGCTGGGATGCCGCCAGCCTGACCCAGTTGCTCGATGAAACCCGCCCCGATGCGGTGATCAATCTCGCCTACTACTTCGACTGGTTCCAGGCCGAAGTGGTCAGCGAAGAGCGCTTTATGGCCCAGGAACGGGCGGTCGAGCGCTTGGCTGAGCTGTGTCAGCATCACGCTATTCGCCTGTTGCAACCGTCCAGCTATAGGGTATTCGACGGCTCGCGTGCCACTGCCTACAGCGAGAAGGAAGAGCAGGTTCCGCTCGGGCTGCGTGGGCAAGCGCTCTGGCGGATCGAGCAGAGTGTGCGCGCGGCTTGTCCGCGGCACGTGTTACTGCGCTTCGGCTGGTTGCTCGACGACAGCGTCGATGGCCTGCTCGGGCGCTTTCTCACCCGCGCCGAGCAGGATACCGAGTTGTTTCTGGCGGACGACCGGCGTGGTAACCCGACTCCGGTCGATGATGCCGCGCGGGTGATTATCGCCGTGTTGAAGCAGTTGGACTGTCTGGCGCCGCTGTGGGGCACTTACCACTATGGTGGCTACGAGGCGACCACCTCGTTGGCGCTGGGCCAGGCCATCCTGGCCGAGGCCCGTGCCTTCCGGCGCTTGCAGGTAGAAGAGATCGGCCCGCAGGCACATGCGGCCCGCCCAGATGCCGCCGATGAGCCGCAGCATGCGGTACTGGCCTGCAAGAAAATTCTACATACCTTCGGCATCAAGCCGCGCGCTTGGCGGGCTGGGCTGCCGAGCCTTCTGGATCGTTATTATCGTCATGTCTGATTCGCCTATCCTGGTCACCGGAGGAGCCGGCTTTATCGGCTCACATCTGGTCGATGCGCTGCTCGCCAAGGGCTATGCCGTGCGTGTGCTAGATAATCTGTCGAGTGGCAAACCGGGCAATCTGCCGCTGGAGAACCCGAGGCTGGAGCTGATCGTCGGTGACGTCGCCGATGCCGCGCTGGTGCTGCGGGCGGTCGCCGGCTGCCAGGCGGTGGCGCATCTGGCGGCGGTGGCCTCGGTGCAGGCCTCGGTAGACGACCCGGTCAGCACTCACCAGAGCAACTTCGTCGGCACCCTGAATGTTTGCGAGGCGATGCGCCAGCACGGCGTCAAACGAGTGTTGTTCGCCTCCAGCGCTGCGGTGTACGGCAACAATGGTGAAGGCCTGGCGATCGATGAAGACACGCCGAAGGCACCGCTGACGCCTTACGCGGTGGACAAGCTGGGCAGTGAGCAGTACTTGGATTTCTACCGTCGCCAGCATGGCCTGGAGCCGGCGATCTTTCGTTTTTTCAATATCTTCGGGCCGCGCCAGGATCCGTCCTCGCCCTATTCCGGGGTGATTAGCATCTTTATCGAGCGTGCGCAGCAGGGCTTGCCGATCACGGTGTTTGGCGATGGCGAGCAGACTCGCGACTTTGTCTATGTCGGTGATCTGGTCGGGCTGCTGTTGCGGGCGCTGGAGTTGCCGGTGCTCGAGGTGGGCGCGGCGAACGTCGGTTTGAACCGTGCCACCAGCCTCAACCAGCTGTTGGCCGAGATCGCCGGAGTGCTCGGCGGCCTGCCGCAAGTTACCTATGTAGCGGCGCGTGCCGGTGATATTCGTCATTCGCGGGCGAACAATCAGCGCCTGCTGAGCCGCTACGGCTTCCCCGAACCGACGCCGATGGCGATGGGGCTGGCGCAGCTGTTGGCGCATTGAGGCGCGAAACGGTTGTGCGGCCCGCCTGACGGATACGAAAAAGGCGCCGGTAGGCGCCTTTTTGCTGGGGCTGGGACCCACGCTTAGAACTTGTAGCCGAGACCGACCATATACACCCATGGGTCGACGTCGACATCAACCTTCACCTTGTCGCCAGCGAGGTATGTGGTGCCGGTAGTTTCAATGTCGATATAGCGCACTTGGGCGTTGAGCATGATGTTGTCAGTCAGCATGTAGTCCATGCCCACCTGGCCGGCGAGGCCCCAGGAGTCCTTCATGTCCAGGCCGCGGAAGCCTTTGCTTTCTGCTTCGCTGCTCAGCTTGTCATCGAAGAACCAGGTGTAATTGATGCCGAGCCCGACGTAGGGTTGGAAGGCAGAAGCACTGTCCAGCGGATAGTAAACAGCACTCAGGGTTGGCGGCAGGTGCTTGATTTCACCCAACTTGCCGTTCAGGCCAGCAAAGGCACCGGGCATGCCTTTCACGCCGACGTCATGGTTGAAGGGCGTGGCGGCCAGCAATTCAATACCGACATGGTTGGTCAGCATATAGGCGAAGTTCAGGCCCAGCTGGGTATCGCTGTCGAGTGTGGCCTTGCTGCCTGCGACCTTGCCGAGGACGGCATGATCGATGTTGCCGCTGTCTTCGTGCGGGTCGACGGTTATGGCGCCGGCGCGAACGATGATGTCGCCGGTCTGGTAGGCCATGGCCAAGGGGCTGGCAAGGGCTAGTGCGAGCAGCGGCGCGGCAAAGAGAGGCTTGTGCATAGAGGGCTCCTTAACATTGAACTGATTGGCTGGGTTCAATGTTAAGGAGCGCCTACGGAGCCATCTTGATCCAGAGCAATGCTTGCCGAGTCTGCGCAGTAGAAAGGCGCTGGCAGATAGCAAAAGGCCCGGCTTAGTCCGGGCCTTTTGCTTCTCGAGATTGCTTGGCGTTAGCTGTCGGGCATCTCGTAGGGATAGATCTTGCTGGCGACCATCTGGTAACCGGCCTCCGCCAGTTCGCTGCTGCTGGCTTGCACCTGCAACGGGCCTTCGATCCAGAACGGTTGATACAGCGCATCCATTAGCACGCCCAGTTCGCTGGTGACGTGGACAATTTGGTTGGGCGGTGGTGGTGGCACATGGATGCAGGCGCCGAAATAAGGCACCAGGAGAAACTCGGTGACGCGGCCTTCTTCAGTGACATCCAGCGGCACGATGTAGCCGGGAAGTTTCACTTCCTGGCCATCCAGGGCTTTGACCACCGGTGCGGCAGGCGACTGTTGTTTCGCCGCCGGAGCGGATTCGGCAGCCAAGGCATCGGCCAGCTGCGAGAGGTCATGGATCGGCGCTTGCGATGGGGCCGCCGCCGGCGCGTCCGCCGGAATCAATTCGGACCAGGTCAGCTCGCGCACCTCCGCCGCTCCGACGTGGAGGGGCAGGAACGGAGTAGCCAGCAACAGCGCAAGGGTGAGTGAGCGGCGCAACATCAAGCGATCCTCATAAGCGTATGGACAGGCCGTCGGCCAGCGACTGCCGATAGGCGCGCCAGGCCGGTACACAGCCCATCAGTAGGGCGGCGGCCAGAATAGCGCCGAGCAGCGTCCACTCATAGCGACTCGGCAGCGCCAGCGGTAGATAAAGGCCGTAATTGGCCTGCACATAGCCTTGGGCGCCGGCGATGCCGGCGTAGAGCAGCAGCGTGCCGAGCAGCACGCCGGAGAAGGCCAGGGCAAACGCCTCCAGCACTAGCAGACTGGCAATATGCCAAGGCCGCGCGCCAACTGAACGGAGGATCGCCATCTCGCGGCGACGCTCATTCAGGCTGGTCAGAATTGCCGTGAGCATGCCAATCAGCCCGGTGATCACCACGAACAGCGAGACCACGAACAACGCTTTCTCCGCAGTACCCATCAGGCTCCACAACTCTTGTAGGGCTACACCTGGCAGGATCGCCAGCAGCGGCTCGCCGCGAAATTCATTGATCTCGCGCTGCACGGTGAAGGTGGCGATCTTGCTGTTCAGTCCGAGCATGAATGCGGTGATGGCTTGTGGGGTCAGATCCATACTGCGCGTCTGCTCGGCGCTGATCCGCCCGGCACCCTGCGCCGGCATGCCGGCCTTCCAGTCGATATGCAGCGCCTGCATGCCGCCCAGGCTGATATGCAGAGTGCGATCTACCGGGGTGCCGGTGCGCTGGAGGATGCCGACCACGGTGAAGGGTTTGTCATCGTGTTTGACCAGGCTCACCGTCGCCACACCGTGGGCCAGTACGATCTGCTCGCCAAGTCGGTACTTGAGCGCGTCGGCCACTTCGGCGCCGAGGACCACCTCGAATGGGTCGCTCGCGAAAGCCCGGCCCTGCGCCAGTTGCAGGGCTTGCCCGCGGCCGTAGTGGTAGTGCTCGAAGTAGGCCGCGCTGGTGCCCATCACCCGGTAGCCGCGATGGGAGTCGCCGAGGGACATCGGAATTGCCCACTTCACCCGCGGGCTGTGGGCGAAATGCTCGAAGCTGTCCCAGCGAATATTGTTGGTGGCGTTACCGATACGGAACACCGAATACAGCAGCAGGTTGATCGAGCCCGAGCGGGCGCCGACGATCAGGTCGGTGCCGCTGATGGTGCTGGCGAAGCTGGCGCGCGCTTCGGTGCGCACTCGCTCGACGGCCAGCAGCAGGCAGACCGAGAGGGCGATGGCGAACACGGTGAGCAAGGCGGTAAAGCGGCGATTAGCCAGGCTGGCCATGGCCAGACGAAACAGATACATCTCAGGCCTCCGCGGGCTGACGGGCGCGATTGAGTTCCGCCAGGGACAGGTGGCGATCGAACAGCGGCGCCAGACTCTGATCGTGGCTGACGAACAACAGGCTGGCGCCGGCCTCGCGGCATTCGGCGAACAGCAGCTGGAGGAAGGCTTCGCGGGCATCAGCATCCAGCGCCGAGGTGGGTTCGTCGGCGATCACCAGTTCGGGCTGGCCAATCAGCGCGCGGGCGGCGGCAACCCGCTGCTGCTGACCGATGGACAGTTCATCGGCGCGGCGTGCCAGCAGGCTCGGATCTTTCAAGCCAAGGTGTGCGAGTAAGGTCGCGGCGGCTTGATCGACGCTGCCGTGGCGCTGCTTGGCGCGGCGGGCGCGGAGTTTGGAGAAGTGGCAGGGCAGCTCGACGTTCTCGCGTACCGAGAGAAACGGCAGCAGGTTGAACTGCTGAAAGATGTAGCCTGTGTGATCGACGCGAAAGTGATCGCGCGCACCAGCGGACAGCGCGGTCAGCTCCTGCCCGAGCAGGCGGATGCTGCCGCGAATGGGCTTCTGCACGCCGCCGAGCAGGCCGAGCAGGGTGGTCTTGCCGCTGCCGCTAGGGCCTTTGAGGAACAGGGTCTCCCCATGCTCCAGGCGGAACCCCGGAATGTCCAGAAGCTCCGCGTGGCCGGGCCAGGCGAAGCCGAGATCGGAAAGCGCTATCAGTGCTGGGGTCATAAATAAGCGGTCGGGTTACCCCGGCCGATCTGCTGCAATTCAGGAATTGAGCATTAAGAAAATGCAATACAGGCTCTGCATCGCCATACCCGCCAGAGCGGGAGTGGCGATTGATTTGGGCTTTTCTTAAGCATCTCAGTCTAAAAGAACGGCGCCTTTAAAAACTCAGCGTGGCGTTTTCTGCCGTGGCTTCCACACCTTGCTGGCCCTGTGGGCCGATCAGTTGTACCTGAATTTTGTGGGTGGAGGGGAAGCGTTTGAAGACTTCGCGCAAGTCGAGGGTTTTCAACGCCGCCGGCTCGTTGCAGGTGAACTGATAGCGCGCGTGAATCTCGCTGTGCTGATCGTCGTGCTCGTGCTCGTGCTCGTGCTCCGCAGCTTCACCTTTGGCGTGCTCGTCGTGGTCATGCTCATGCTCGGTATCCGGCTTGTCGCCGAACAGCGGGCTTTCCAGTTCTTGTTTGGCCACTGTGCAACCGGCGGCGGCTGGCAGGCTGAACAGGGTCAGTGGCTGTTCCAGCTCGGCACGGGCGGCGGCGACTTTGGCTTGGTCGGCCGTACTCTTGGCTGCATGTTCAAAGCCGAGCAGATTCATCGCTGGGCTTTCCAGCTCCAGCTCCAGCGTCTTGCCATCCAGCGCCGCATTCAGGTGGCCGACACCATGCTCGTGGGCGCCCAGGCTGGCGTGCTCCTCATGTTCGTGTTCATCGCCTTGGGCGTGAGCGATGGCCAGGGGCAGCAGGGCAAAAGGTAGAGCGAGCAGCAGGCGGCGCATGGACATTCTCCGGGCGGGCAAAGCGAAGCGTTAAAGCTGTTACGTTATAACAACTTTTCTGCGCTGGCTAGCCTGCTTGGCGGCGCGCGATGCGCGTGGGAGCATGACGGCAGTGAATTCGAGGGTATTGTCATGCTGCGCATTCGTGGACAGATCGGCGAGTGGCCGGTCGATCTGACGCTGGAATTGGATGATGAGGACTGGGCGCGTCTGGCGGCTCAGCTACCGGGTAAAGTCGCAGTCGCTGCGCCGTCCAGCGCGCCGGAGGTGCAGGGCGAGGGGTTCTGGCCGACGGCGCAGGAGTTGCTGCGCAACGCCGGGCAAATGGAAGGGCCGGACCTTTTGGCTGAGCTGCAAACCCTGACCGGCAGCGCCGCAGCCAGCAAGCGCCTGCTGGTGCGTCTGCGACACAGCCCGCTGGTACAGCTGGAAAGCGGCAAGGATGCGCCGCTGTATCGCTGGGTGGGGTAGGGCTCTCAGGCTCGCCTCGCCTGTGTGCTGCGGTCTCGCCGCGCCAAGCTTGGGCGGATCAATACAGCGCTTGGTACAACTTGCGCCGGTAGAGGGTGACCAGCGGATGCTCGTTACCCAGCAGGTCGAACACTTGCAGCAAGGTCTTGTGCGGCAGGCCATCGGCGTAGCTGCGGTTGCGGATGAAGAGGCGCAGCAAACCGTCGAGTGCCGGCTCGTATTGCTGACGTGCCAGCTGTTGCACGGCCAGCTGATAAATCGCTTCATCATCTTCGGCGTTTTGCGCCAGGCGCGTTTTCAAGCTGGCGACTTCCGGCAGATCGGCGGCTTGGCGCAGGAAGGTCAGTTGTGCACGGGCGCTGGCGAGGGCATGTTTGTGCTCATCGCTTTTCACCGCATTCAACGCAGCCTCTGCTTCGCCTAATTCGCCACGTTCGGCCAGGCAGCGCGCATACAGAATCAGCGCGGCGGGCTTTTCGCTGCCTTCGCTCAGCAGTTGTTTCAGCAGGCTTTCGGCGTCGCCGATGCGGCCTTCGGCGAATAGCGCCTGGGCGCTTTCCAGCGGGTCGGCAGCGGGCGGCGGCGGAGCCTGGACGTGCGGCTCGAGGATCGCGCGGATCGCCGATTCCGGCTGGGCGCCGGTGAAACCATCGATCGGCTGACCATCTTTGAACAGCACTACGGTCGGCAGGCTGCGGATGCCGAAACGGGCGACGATGTCTGGCTCGAGATCGCAATTGACCTTGGCCAGCAGCAACTCGCCGCGGTAACCCTCGGTGATCTGCGCCAGCAGCGGCATCAGTGCCTTGCAGGGCGCGCACCAGTCGGCCCAGAAATCCACCAATACCGGTTTGTGAAAGGAGTTCTGGATTACCAGTTGGTCGAAGTTGGCCGTGCTGACGTCAAAGATGTAGGGCGTGTCCTGGCTCATCGGAATTCTCGAAAACGCGGAAAGGGGGGCGAAAGGGCGCTCATTCACTGAATGGCTGCAACTGATAAGTATGGTTGCACTATAAGTGCGGATTCAGTGGCGCGAAAGCCAGCGCTTCAGTTGCGCGAAGCGTGATACAGGCTGACATGACGGAATTCGGCGGGCTCTGCCAGATCCGGCCAAGTGCAAGCTTCGACGATATCCAGGCGCTGATACAGCGGGTGCTGAAAGTCGCGTACTCGCGAGTCAGCCACCAGCGCGTGCTTGCCGCGAGTGAGGAACTGATCCAGCAGCGGCAGGTTGGCGCGGTCGTAGAGTACGTCGGCGACGATGATCAGGTCGAAGCGGTCGGCCTCGGCAAAGAAGTCCAGCGAGTAGCTCAGTTCCACACCGTTCAGTTCGGCATTCGCCCGGCAGGCCGCGATGGCCAATGGGTCCAGATCGCAGGCCACCACTTCGGCGGCACCGGCCTTGGCGGCAGCAATCGCCGCGACGCCGGAGCCAGCGCCGAAATCCAGCACGCGTTCGCCGCGCACCCATTCCGGGCGCTCGGCCAGCCAGCGCGCGAGCACCAGGCCGCTGGCCCAGCAAAAACTCCAGTATGGCGGTTCTTCGAGAATGCGTCGGGTTTCCTCGGGGCTGAAGGCGCGATCCATGTTGGCGGCGTCGATGAGCCAGAGTTTAAGCGTGGTGCCGGGCAAGGTTTCGGCGACTAACTGGGCATCGCCAAGCAGTTCGCTGAGGGCCGCTTGCAACATGATGGGCGCCTTCATGGTGCGGCTACGAAGCGCAGTTCGCCGAGCGCCTGGCTGGTCGCGGACTGAATGCGTAGCGGCCGCAGGCGCAAGATCAATTGTGCCGAGCGGCTAACTCTTCCGCGCAATTCGACGCGCGCGCCGGGCGGGAAAGACTCGGGGTTGAAGCGCAGGCTGAAGCGCAGCGTCGCGCCATTACCGCTCAGCGTGATATTGCCGAGCAGGCGCTGTGGGCGGTTACGTTCATCGATGATGAGCAGTGCCAGTTCCACATCGCCGCCGGCCGGTACATTGAGCAGGCTGCCGGTCAGTTCTCGCAGGTGGGCCGGCACTGGTGTAGGCGCGGCGGCCGCCTTGGGGAAGGCTGGTGCTTGCAGCGGCGCGGCCGGCTCACCCGCGCAGGCGGCGAGCAGGCTAAGGGCGGTGAGCAGAGCAAGCGGGCGCAGCAGCATGGGTGGTTCCGTCACGACAAGAACAATTAAAGTGCGGGCGCCTATATACCGTAAAGCACGCGGCTTGTCTTGCCAGTGGGATGCGCTACCATGGGCTTCCTTTTTTCTGCTGCCTGCCATTTATGCATTGTCCCTTCTGCGGTGCCAATGACACCAAGGTTATTGACTCGCGATTGGTCGCCGAGGGCGAGCAAGTGCGCCGTCGGCGCGAATGCCTGGCCTGCGAAGAGCGCTTCACCACCTTCGAAACCGCTGAACTGGTGATGCCGCGCCTGATCAAACAGGACGGCAGCCGCCAGCCTTTCGACGAAGACAAGTTGCGCGCCGGCATGCAGCGTGCGCTGGAGAAGCGCCCGGTCAGTATCGAACGTCTGGAAGCGGCGATCGCCCATATCAAGCACAAGCTGCGTGCTACCGGCGAGCGCGAGATCAAGTCGCGGGTGCTCGGTGAGTTGGTGATGGGCGAGTTGCAAAAGCTCGATGAAGTCGCCTATATCCGCTTCGCCTCGGTGTACCGGCGCTTTCAGGATCTCAACGAGTTCCGTGAGGAGATCGACCGGCTGTCCCGCGAGCCGGCGCAAGACTGAGTATGCCGAATTCCGATCCGGGTGCTCTCGACCCTAAATTCATGGCCCGTGCCCTCGAACTGGCCCGCAAAGGCCTGTATTCCACCCATCCGAACCCGCGGGTCGGCTGCGTGATCGTGCTCGACGGGCAGATTGTCGGCGAGGGCTGGCATGCCCGCGCCGGCGAGCCGCATGCGGAAGTGCATGCCTTGCGCCAGGCGGGTGCCAGAGCCCGTGGTGCCACCGCCTATGTCACCCTGGAACCCTGCAGCCATCACGGGCGTACGCCACCCTGTGCGGATGCACTGGTGGATGCCGGTATCGCGCGGGTGGTGGCGGCCATGCAGGATCCCAATCCGGAGGTCTCTGGGCGTGGCCTGCAGCGGCTGATGCAGGCTGGCATCGCGGTGCAGAGCGGCGTGCTGGAAAGCGAAGCGCGGGCGCTGAATGCCGGCTTTATCAAGCGGATGGAGCATGGCCTGCCATTCGTGCGGGTGAAGCTGGCGATGAGCCTGGACGGGCGCACCGCCATGGCCAGCGGTGAGAGCCAGTGGATTACCGGCCCCGCAGCGCGTGCCGCAGTGCAGCGCCTGCGCGCCCGCGCCAGCGTGGTGCTGACCGGTGCCGATACCGTATTAACCGATGCGGCGCGCTTGACCGTGCGCCCGGATGAGCTGGGCCTGAATGCGGAATTGACCGCGCTGGCCATGACCCGCCCGCCGTTGCGGGTGCTGGTCGACGGGCGGCTGCGCGTGCCGCTGACGGCACCGTTTTATCAGGTCGGCGCCGCCTTGGTGGCGACCTGTGCGGCGGCTGAGGCGCGGGATCGTTTCCTCGAGCAGGGCCACGAGTTACTGGCCATGCCGGGCAGCAATGGGCATGTCGATCTGCGCAAGCTGCTCACCGAGTTGGCTGCGCGCGGGGTCAATGAAGTGCTGGTGGAAGCCGGTCCGCGCCTGGCCGGGGCATTCGCCCAGGCCGGGCTGGTGGATGAATATCAGCTATTCGTCGCCGCCAAGTTTCTCGGCTCGAGTGCGCGGCCCTTGCTCGATCTACCTTTGGCTCGGATGGCCGAGGCGACACCGTTGAAAATCATCGAGATGCGTGCGGTGGGCGACGACTGGCGGATCATAGCCGTGCCGCAAGGTAAAACGCCCGAGAGCCAGCGTTAGGGATGCGCTAAGCCGGTGACTGTGGTAAAACGCGCCCCAGTCATGCAGATGGCTGTAGCGTTCTCAGGGCGGGGTGCGATTCCCCACCGGCGGTAATTGCGCGCAATGCGCATAGCCCGCGAGCGCTTGCCGCAGTCCTTATTCAGGTGGGCGGCAAGGTCAGCAGACCCGGTGTGATTCCGGGGCCGACGGTCATAGTCCGGATAAAGAGAGAACGGGATTGCCTGCCTGGGCGCCGGTACTGTGCGCTTGCAAAATCCCCTTCGATCCAACACGCCCTGTTTTTCATAAACAGGAGTTCGTATTGATGTCTTATTCTGTGCAAACGGCCCGCGCCGCGCTGGCGCGCCATGGCCTGAAGCAGGTTCGGGAGGTCCCATGTTCACCGGCATAATCGAAGCCCTCGGCACCATCCGCGCGTTCAGCCCGAAAGGCGGCGATGTGCGCGTCTATGTCGAGACCGGCAAGCTGGATCTGAGCGACGTCAAGCTGGGTGACAGCATCGCAGTAAACGGTGTGTGCCTGACCGCAGTGGAGTTGCCAGGTGATGGCTTTTGGGCCGACGTCAGTCGCGAAACCCTGGCCTGCAGCGCGTTCATCGACCTCAAGGCTGGCAGCAAGGTCAACCTGGAGAAGGCCTTGACCCCGAGCAGCCGCTTGGGCGGTCATCTGGTCAGTGGTCATGTCGATGGTGTCGGTGAGGTGGTGTCCCGCGAGGACAACGCCCGCGCGGTGCAGTTTCGTATCCGTGCACCGCGTGAACTGGCCAAATACATCGCCCTCAAGGGCTCGATCACTGTCGACGGCACCAGCCTGACGGTGAACGCCGTGAATGGCGCCGAGTTCGAGCTGACCATCGTGCCGCACACCCTGGGTGAAACCATCATGGCCGACTACCGGGCAGGAAGGCAGGTCAACCTCGAAGTGGATTTGCTGGCACGTTATCTGGAGCGCTTGTTGCTTGGCGACAAGGCTGCCGAACCCAAGGCCTCGGGCCTGACTGAAAGCTTTCTGGCCGAAAACGGCTACCTCAAACATTGAATTGAAGGGACGCCCCATGGCTCTCAATAGTATTGAAGAACTGCTTGAAGACATCCGTCAGGGCAAGATGGTCATCCTCATGGATGACGAGGATCGCGAGAATGAAGGCGACCTGATCATCGCCTCCGAGTGCGTACGGGCCGAGCACATCAACTTCATGGCCAAGCATGCTCGTGGTCTGATTTGCATGCCGATGAGTCGCGAGCGCTGCGAGTTGCTCAAGCTGCCGCTGATGGCACCGCGCAATGGCTCCGGTTTCGGCACCAAGTTCACCGTCTCGATCGAGGCGGCGGAAGGGGTCACCACCGGCATCTCGGCCGCCGACCGGGCGCGAACCGTGCAGGCCGCGGCGGCACCCGGCGCGAAAGCGGAAGACATCGTCAGCCCCGGGCATATCTTCCCGTTGATGGCCCAGCCCGGTGGCGTGCTGGCGCGTGCTGGGCATACCGAGGCGGCCTGTGATCTGGCGCGGATGGGCGGTTTCGAGCCATCCGGGGTGATCTGCGAAATCATGAACGACGACGGCACCATGTCCCGGCGTACCGAGCTCGAGGCGTTTGCCGCCGAGCACGGGATCAAGATCGGCACCATCGCCGACCTGATTCACTACCGTCTGATCCACGAGCGCACGGTCGAGCGCATCGCCGAGCAGCCGCTGGACAGCGAGCTAGGCCACTTCAACCTGGTCACTTACCGTGACTCGGTGGAAAACGATGTGCACATGGCGCTGACCCTAGGCAAGATCTGCCCGGATGAGCCGACCCTGGTGCGCGTGCACAACATGGAGCCGCTGCGCGACCTGTTCATGGTCAAACAGCCGGGCCGTTGGAGCCTGCGTGCGGCCATGGCCAAGGTGGCGGAGGCTGGTAGCGGTGTGGTGCTGTTGTTGGGCAATCCGCTGACCGGCCCGGACTTGTTGGCGCACCTGGAGCGCCAGTTGGGTAGCGAGTCGAAGATTACCAATCCGACCACTTACAGCACGGTCGGTGCCGGCTCGCAGATTCTGCGTGACCTCGGCGTGCGCAAGATGCGCCTGATGAGCTCGCCAATGAAGTTCAACGCGATATCCGGTTTCGACCTGGAGGTAGTAGAATATCTGCCCTCTGAATAAAGGCCGCGTGAAAACTACTGCGCATCGGTGATGCTGCGTTAAAAACAGGCTCGGAATGCTCATTGACTGCAGTCAACTCCGCTTCCTCGCCTGTTTTTGCCTTGCCTGACCTTCGCTCGCACGTTTTCACACAGCCTGTTAACAGCCCGATGGGATGCGGATTCGCGCCCAGGGTTTTTCAATATAGATTTGCTCTTTCACGACGAGAACGCCCCATGACCCTGAAGACCATCGAAGGTACTTTCATCGCCCCCAAAGGCCGCTATGCCCTGGTGGTCGGCCGCTTCAACAGCTTCGTGGTTGAAAGCCTGGTGAGCGGCGCCGTTGATGCGCTGGTTCGTCACGGCGTGAGCGAAAGCGACATCACCATCATCCGCGCGCCGGGTGCCTTCGAGATTCCATTGGTCGCCCAGAAAATCGCTCAGCGCAGCGAATACGACGCGATCATTGCCTTGGGCGCGGTCATTCGTGGCGGCACGCCGCACTTTGAATACGTTGCCGGTGAATGCACCAAGGGGCTGGCCCAAGTGTCCATGGAGTTCGGTGTGCCGGTGGCATTCGGCGTATTGACCGTCGACTCCATCGAGCAGGCTATCGAGCGTTCCGGCACCAAAGCGGGCAACAAAGGCGCCGAAGCTGCACTCTCCGCCCTGGAAATGGTCAGCCTGCTGGCGCAGTTGGAGGCCAAGTGATTAACGACGAAGACGACACCTTCAACCCGCCGGCCGAGAAAGGTCCTAACGCCCCGACCGGTAAGATTGCGGCACGCCGTCAGGCCCGCAGCTTGGCCATGCAAGCCTTGTATCAGTGGCAGCTAGCCGGTCAGGCGATCAACGAAATCGAAGCGCAGTTTCGCGTCGACAACGATTTCACCGCGGTGGATGGTGCGTACTTCCGGGAAATCCTGCACGGCGTACCGGCGCATAAGACCGAGATCGACGAGGCCTTCGCGCCTTGCCTGGATCGTCCGCTGGAAGAGCTCGACCCGGTTGAACTGGCGATTCTGCGCCTGTCGACCTTCGAGATGCTCAAACGCGTGGATGTACCGTACCGCGTGGTGATCAACGAAGGCATCGAGTTGGCGAAAGTCTTTGGCGCTACCGACGGACACAAGTTCGTCAATGGTGTGCTGGACAAGTTGGCGCCGCGCCTGCGCGAAGCTGAAGTCCGCAGCAACAAGCGCTAACCCGTGTTCAGCCAGCCACGTGGGTGAATTCGAGCTGATCCGTCACTACTTCGCTGCTGCGCCCTGTGCGCAGGTTGGCGAAGGCGTGGTGCAGGGCATTGGCGATGACTGTGCCCTGTTGGCCGTGCCGGCGGGCGAACAGCTGGCGATTTCCACCGACACCCTGGTTGCCGGGGTGCACTTCCCCGATCCTTGTGATCCTTTCCTATTGGGCCAGCGCGCGTTGGCGGTAGCGGCCAGTGATCTGGCGGCGATGGGTGCCACGCCTATCGGTTTCACCCTGGCCTTGACCTTGCCGCACGCCGAACCCGTTTGGCTGGAAGGTTTTGCTCGCGGCCTCAACCGTATGGCGCAAGGCTGTGGCCTGACGCTGCTGGGTGGCGATACGACCCGTGGCCCGCTGAGTTTGACCCTGACCGTGTTCGGCCGGGTGCCGGCCGGTCAGGCGCTGACGCGCAAAGGCGCTCAGCCGGGTGAGCTGCTCTGTGTCGGCGGGCCGCTGGGGGATGGCGCGGCGGCTTTGCCGCTGGTGCTCGGTCAGCAGCAGGAGGCGCCGGAGATCGCAGCGCCGCTGCTGGCGCGCTATTGGTCGCCCGAGCCGCAGCTGAGCTTGGGGCTGGCTTTGCGCGGTAAGGCCTCGGCTGCGCTGGATGTTTCCGACGGCCTGTTGGCGGACTGCGGGCATATCGCCACGGCCTCCGGCGTCGCGTTGCGGGTCGAACGGGATAAGTTGCCGTTGTCCTCGGCCGTGCGGGCGTTGCTCGATGAGGCCGCGGCTTGGCAGTGTGCGCTCAGT
The DNA here is from genome assembly GCF_003596405.1 of Pseudomonas cavernicola. Taxonomy (NCBI): domain Bacteria; kingdom Pseudomonadati; phylum Pseudomonadota; class Gammaproteobacteria; order Pseudomonadales; family Pseudomonadaceae; genus Pseudomonas; species Pseudomonas cavernicola. The sequence goes on along the minus strand of NZ_QYUR01000002.1, from coordinate 419,308 downwards.
GGCGGCGATGACTACGTACTGGCCTTCACCTTGCCGGCGGAACACCTGTCGGCATTGCAGGCAGACGGTTGGCCGATCCAGGTGATTGGCCGGGTCGAAGAGGGGCAGGGGGTGCAGCTAGTGGACAGGGCAGGCCAGGCCATCACCCCGCCGGCGCGGGGCTATCAACATTTTGGGAGTGGCGGTGACTGATTCCATCAGCAAGGCGCCGCCTTCGGTCTGGCGCAATCCCTGGCATTTCCTCGCTTTTGGCTTCGGCTCCGGCACCTTGCCGAAAGCGCCGGGCACCTGGGGTTCACTGGTGGCGCTGCCATTTATCCCACTGTGGCAGTTGCTGCCGGACTGGGGCTATTGGTTGATGCTCGGGGTAACCATGCTGTTCGGCTTCTGGCTGTGCGGCAGGGTCGCACAAGACCTCGGGGTGCATGACCACGAGGGCATTGTCTGGGATGAAATGGTCGGCATGTGGATCACCCTCTGGCTGGTGCCAGAAGGCTGGCAGTGGCTACTGCTAGGTTTTCTGGTGTTCCGCTTTTTCGACATTATCAAACCCTGGCCGATTCACTGGATCGATCGGCATGTGCATGGCGGCGTGGGCATCATGCTGGATGACGTGCTGGCCGGAGTTTTCGCCTGGCTGACGATGCAATTTGCGGTTTGGGGCTGGCTCTGGGTTCGGGGCTAGCCTGAGGGAGCGGTTTATGCGTGGCTTCTGGTTGGCTCTACTGTTCTGCGCCCAAGGGCTGTTTGCGGTTCAGGCTGAGCCGGCTTTACCCCCTGAAATTCGCCTGGCCAGCGAGGTCTGGAATGGCCACACCCAGGCCGATGGTCAGGGGCTAGCCTGGGACATCCTGCGCGCGGTGTTCGAGCCCGCAGGGGTCAAGCTGCAGATTCGCAGCGTGCCCTATACCCGTTCGATTGGTTTGGTGCAGCGCGGTGAGGCGGATGCCTGGCTCGGCTCTTACCTGAACGAGGTTCAGGAGGGCGTGTTCTATCCGCACAGGCCCTATGATGCCGATCAGATCAGCGCCCTCAGCCGCGCCGACAGTCCAGAGGTCGACTTGGCGACGCTCGGGAATTTTCGACTGGCCTGGATGCGCGGCTATGCGTACCAAAAGTATTTGCCGACCTTGACCGACTTCCAGGAAATTTATCGGCGCGACGGTATCCTCTCGATGTTGGCCATGGGGCACATGGATTTCTATATCGATGCGCGCACCGAGGTGGATGACGTGCTTGGCGGGGCTGCCGATAAGTCCGCTTACCGCGTCACTGATCTCACCCGCTTGCCGCTTTACCTGGGCTTCGCCGATACCCCGAACGGGCACGCGCTGGCCGGGCTGTTTGATCGGCGCATGGCTCAGTTGGTAAAAAACGGTAGTCTGCGCCGGGTGTTCGCCCGTTGGCAGCAACCCTATCCCTTCTAATGATTAAGAGAAGCTCGATGCGTCGCCTTAACCTGCTTGCTGCTGTGTTGCTGGTCGCTGCCAATCTGCTCTCCGCCCCTGCGCTCTGGGCCGCGCCTCAAGTGCAGGTGGTCGGCCTGTTCCCGGGGGCCGCGGTGCTGAATGTCGATGGCCAGCGCAAGCTGGTGAAAGTCGGCCAGACCGGCCCGGGCGGAGTGATGGTTGTCAGCGCCAACAGTCACGGCGCGGTATTGCGGGTGGATGGCGTGGAGCGCGCCTATAGCCTCAGTCGCGAATACAGCGAAGGCTTTGCCGCGCCGACTAAGACGCAGTTGAGCATCGCCAAAGGCATCGGTGGGCACTACTGGGTGGCCGGCTCGATCGGTGGTCAGCCGGTGCAGTTTCTGGTCGATACCGGCGCCACCTCCATCGCGCTGAACGATGCCCAGGCCAAGCGCCTGGGGATTGATTATCGGATGGAGGGCCAGCCGATGATGGTCAGCACCGCCAGCGGCACGGCCAAGGCCTGGCGCATCAAGCTCGACCGGGTCAAGGTCGGTGCCCTGGAATTACTCGGGGTGGAGGCCGCGGTGATGGAAGGCGATGCGCCGACCGAGGCGTTGCTCGGCATGAGCTTCCTCAATCGTGTGAGTTGGCGCGAGGAGCAGGGCGTGCTGATTCTCGAATCCAAACTGTAAAGGGTTCCCTGGCGATGGGTCATTCTCCGAGCCGCCGGACATTCCTCCTGGCCGCAGCCGCGCTTCCTTTTGCCAGCGCCTGGGCCGCTGCCAGGCCCGATGCCGCATCGGCTCACCTGCAGCTCCAGCAACTCGAACGCGCCTTCAACGGTCGCCTTGGTCTGTTCGCATTGAACACAGGCCATGGCGCGCAGCTTGGTTACCGCGCCACCGAGCGTTTTCCCGTGTGCAGCACGTTCAAGGTGCTGCTGGCCGCGGCCATTCTGCAGCGCAGTACGCAGACGCCAGGGCTCATGCAGCAGCGCATCCAGTACATTAAGCGCGATCTGGTCAGCTATTCGCCGATCAGCGAAAAACACCTCGAAACCGGCATGACGGTCGCCGAGCTGTGTGCGGCGGCGGTCCAGTACAGCGACAACACCGCCTCCAATCTGTTGATGAAGTTGCTGGGCGGCCCGGCTGGCGTTACGGCTTACGCGCGCTCGATTGGCGATGCTGAATTCCGTCTCGACCGCTGGGAAACCGACCTCAACACCGCGATACCCGGCGACCCCCGCGACACCTCAACCCCCGAGGCCATGGGGCGCAGCGTGCAACGGCTGGCGCTGGGCGACGCGCTGCAGGCCCCGCAGCGCGAGCAGTTGCAGACCTGGTTGCGCGGCAACACCACCGGTGCCACTCGCATTCGCGCCGGCGTTCCCTCTGCGTGGCAAGTCGGCGATAAAACCGGTACCGGTGACTACGGCACGACCAACGACATCGCCGTGCTCTGGCCGCCGCAACGGGCGCCCGTGGTGGTGGCTGTCTACGTGACGCAACAGGCGCAGGATGCCAAAGCGCGCAATGACGTGGTGGCCTCTGCCGCGCGGATTGTCGTCGGCTGGCTTGGCTGAATCGTTCTATCGATCAACCTCTTTGATCTTTATGGCCAGCAATTCAGGCTGACCGGCGAGTAGAGGCTGCTGTTACAATGCCGCCCTCGCGAATTTTCCGCCCTCTTATTTACAGGAGCATCCGGTGCCTGTCGTCTTCGTCGCCGCCTCCCAGCTACCTACCCCTTTCGCAGTGTTCACCATGCATGGCTTTCGCGAGGAGGCCACCGGGCGTGAACATGTAGCGCTCACTCTGGGCGACGTAGCGGATGGTGCGCCGGTACTCGGCCGTCTGCACTCCGAGTGTCTGACCGGTGATGCGCTGTTCAGCTTGCGCTGCGATTGCGGCTTTCAGCTGGAGGCCGCGCTGCGCGCCATCGCCAAAGAAGGCCGCGGCGTACTGCTCTATCTGCGTCAGGAAGGTCGGGGGATTGGCTTGCTGAACAAAATCCGCGCCTATGAGTTGCAAGATGGTGGCGCCGATACCGTCGAGGCCAATGAGCGCCTGGGTTTTGGTGCTGATCAGCGCGACTACGGCATTTGCCTGCCGATGCTCAAGCACTTGGGGATCAGCTCGCTAAAGTTGATGACCAATAATCCGCGCAAACTGAAGGCGTTGGCCGACATGGGTATTCCGGTCGCCGAGCGCATGCCGCTGCAGATCGAGCACAACCCGCACAACAAGCACTACCTCGCGACCAAGGCCGGCAAGCTCGGCCATCTGCTGGGCAACCAGCACCAGGGCGAGGTCGAGGAAAGTCTGTGACCCGCAGTGAAGTGCGGCGTCGGCTGGCCCTGGTTTGGTGGCATCAGTTGGCTCTGACCCTGGCGCCGCTGTTGGTTCTCAACCTGTTGTTCGGTGCCGGCAAGACGGTTTCAGTGCTGGCGATGCCGCTGTTCATTGCCGGGCTGGCCTCGATGTTCGTCAGTCTGCCGCTGTTCAGCGCCTACAAACGCGCGCTGATCGCCACCGAAAAAGCCCTCGATACACCAGCCGAGCCCGATGCCTGGCAGGAGCTGGCGAATCGGCGGCGCCTGGCGTTTCTCGGTGCCGGGCTGCCGGCCTGGATCGCGGCGCTCGCGGTGTTCGCTGGGCTGGAGGCGATCCCGTTGATCCTGCTGGCGCTGTCCAGTCTGGTGCTGTCGTATCTCTACCGCATTCCTCGCCAACTCGGCTGATGCGCCCGCTGCTAGCCTGTTTGCTACTGGCGCTGGCTTGGCCGGCGGCAGCGTTCGAACGGGTGGTCAGCCTGGCGCCGTCCCTTAGTGAAATCATGCTGGAGCTGGATGCCGCAGGCCTGCTGGTCGGCGTGCTGGATGGTGGCGAGCGTCCGGCCGCGCTGGCGCATCTGCCCTCGGTCGGGCGTTATGGCCAGCTTGAATTGGAAAGCCTGCTGGCGCTCAAGCCTGACCTGCTCCTGCTCTGGCCGGACAGCGTCAGCGCCAGCCAGCGCGAGCAGCTAAAACGCTTCGGCATTGCGCTGTATGAAGCCGAACCGCACAGCCTGGAGGAGCTCGGCCAACAAGTGCTTGAACTCGGTCACCGTCTCGATCGTGCGCAGCGTGCCGAGCAGTTGGCGGCAGGCTTCCAGGCGCGCCTGAGCGAACTGCGTCAGCGTTATCGGCGCGCAGTGCCGCTGCGGGTGTTCTATCAGATCTGGGATACGCCGCTCTATACCATCGGTAGCCGGCAGATCATCGGCGATGCGCTGCGTGTTTGTGGCGCCGAGAACGTGTTCGACGATTTGCCACTGCCGGCGCCGCAGGTCAGTGTCGAGGCAGTGCTGGCGCGTGATCCGCAGGTGATTCTACTCAGCTCGCCGGGTCTGGCCGCCGCGTGGCAAGCCTGGCCACAACTGACGGCGGTGCAACGTCGACAAGTCTGGGTGATTCCGGATAAGGGCCTGGAGCGGCCCAGCTTGCAGATGTTGGATGCGACGGAAAAACTCTGCCAACAGCTGAGTCGCGTCCCGTAGATACTCTGTTGGACGTCAAGCTTCAGCCAGATGGATTTTGCTGAATAGCTTGCTGGAGTCGAAGGGTTCGCCCAGTTGGATGCAAGCCCAAAGCCCGGTCAGGTACTTGCGCATGACGGCGCACACGGCCTGTATTTTCTTTTTGCCACGGCGTTGTAGGGACAGGTAGAAGGCCTTGGCGTTTGGGTCATGTCGTACCGCGCTCAGTGCCGGCATGTAGAGGGCGCTTCGTAGATAGGCATTACCCGCCTTGCTCAGCCGTGAAGCCTTATTGACGCTACTGCCCGATTGGCACAGGCGGATATCTAGCCCGGCATAGCGACTGACTTGCGGCGCCTTCAGATGCTGGGGCAGGACACTGAGTTCAGCCAGTAACGCAATAGCACTGGCAACGCCAACACCTTTGGCTGCCAGCAGATGCTGAAACTGACTGTTCAACACGGCGTCCTCGGCAATCAGGCGCTGTGCAGCGTTGCTGAGTCGCTCGATGCGCTGATCCAGCCTCTCGACCGCTTCAACTTCGTCTTCAATCAGCAGCGCCAGCGTGTCACGTTTGGAGCGCAAGGCGTGCAGGCGGTTCTTGGCTTGTGTACGGGTCGCGGTCAGCCGATTGATTTGTCGGCCGATGTCACGCAGCGCCATACGGAGGGTATCCGGCGCAGTCCAAGGGGCTGGCGTCATCCGCTCGGCGTACTCGGCCAGGAGGGCCGCGTCTAGCGGGTCGGTCTTGCTTTGCGCCAACTTGAGTTGGGCAAAGTGGTGGAAGCTTTTGGGGTTGATGACAGACACGACGATCCCGGCCTTGCTCAAGGCAACGGCCAAGTCCAAGTAGTAAACGCCGGTGGCCTCCATCACGACTTGGACGGCTTTTAGCGCTTTAATCCGCTCCACCGCCTGGGCGTGACCCTCGGGCGTTTGCTGGATGTCCAGCTTGCCCCGCGTGCGACCACCCTTTCGCCATGCCAAGACAACTGTCTTGGCACCCACATCCACACCGACAAATACGCTCATTGTTTTCATCTCGCCCGGCATTTGAGCAACAATAGCTACCGGTTCCCCGACCTCGCACTTCTTGCCGCTGCAACCTTGTGATGCGAAGTCCACCTCAATGAGCTGGCTTCCGGATACTCCACGCGGTGGGCAATGAGGCGGGGGGCCGATCTACGGACGAGGTTGAGTGTGAACTCACCTCCAGGTTGGAACGGCCTCCCCAGTAACTGCTTCTCTGCGTCAAGCGCAGGGCCTGAAAGGCTAACCCGGTTGACGGAAAACAACATACAAGGTTGGCGCTGAACGCAGTGATGCCCAACAAGGAGTCGCCTCGCGACTCCCTATACAACCGGCCCCGAGTTTGACCGCCCGGCCTTGCAGGCCGGTTGTTGGGCATCGCCTTCGGCTCAGCACCAACCTACAGTTTTGCGCAGCATCGCAAGCAAACGACTGTCCCGTAGGTTGGCGCTGAGCGCAGCGATGCCCAACAAGGAGTCGCCCTGCGACTCCCTATACAACCGGCCCCGAGTTTGACCGCCCGGCCTTGCAGGCCGGTTGTTGGGCATCGCCTTCGCTCAGCACCAACCTACGCTTACAGGTTCGGTGTCCAGGTGAAGCCGAACAGTAGCGCTCGACCTTCTTCCTGGTAGGCGTAGTTCACCCGCTGATAGGCATAGAGGGCACGGCTGTAATCCTTGTCCAGGGCATTGCTCAGTTTCAAATCCAGCGTTACTTCGTCGCTGGCCTGCCAACTGCCGCGCAGTCCGAGTAGGCCATAGCCGGCGATGCGTCGGGTGTTGCCGACATCGTCGTAGCTCGAATTGATGGCCTGCCATGTGGCGCCGACACCGAAGGCGCCGAACTGGCGGTCCAGATCCAGGCTCAGCGTACGGCGAGCTCGGCGCGGTAGGGTATGTCCGCTTTCCGTGTCGCGTGGGTCGAGCAGGCTGGCATTGGCCGAGGCGCGCCAACCCAGCACATTGCGTTCGAGGCTGAGCTCGAGCCCCTGCAGGCGCGCGGTGTTGAGGTTGACCGCACGGTAGATGTAGTTGATCGGGTCGTAGAGCTCGGTGCTGATCAGGTCGCGTACCTCGTTGCGATAGGCCGCCAGGCTCCAGCGCGTATCCCAATGCTCACCACGCAGCTGCACCTCGTAGTTGCGCGAATGCTCGGGTTCGAGATCCGGATTGCCGATGTAGCCATTGCCGTCGTTGGGCCAATACAGCTCGTTGAAGGTCGGCGCGCGGAAGCCCTCGCTGTAGGAGGCGATCAGGTCGATAGCGGAGTCAGCCAGCGGCACGGTCACGGCGGTGTTCCAGCTGTTCTGGCTGCCGAACTGCTGGTTTTGGTCATGCCGCAGGCCCAGTTCGGTGGAGAAAAGCTCGCCCTGGAAACGGTGCTGGATGAACGCGGCCTGGTTCCAGCGGCTTTGCTGGTCGAAGGCGGTGGTGCTGTGCAGTTGGTCCTCATACCAGTCGGCGCCGAGCAGCAGGCTGTGGCTGTCGTTCAACTGGAGGGTGTTGAGCCAGCTCGCCGAGTCGCGGTAGGTGTTGAACACGTTGTGTTCGTCGCTCAGCTTGTCCTGGCTTTGCTGGCGGTTTTCGCTGTGGCCGAGTTCCAGGCGGCTGTTCCAGGCATCACTGAGCTGGGCATCGACGAAGCCGGAAGCGGCGCTCAGGGTGAAGTCGCTGGAGGGCTGCTGTGGAAAACTCTGGAAGGTGGCCATGTCGAAGCGGCCAAAAGGGTTGTCGAATTCGCTGCGGCCACGCTGGTCCAGTACGCTGAGCCCGGTCTCCAGCTGTTCATTGAGCTGATGGCTGAGATTGAAGCTCAGCGCCTTGTTGCGGTAAGCATCGTGATCCGCGTCGGAGTCGAAGGAGGGCCCTGTGCGGTCGATGCCGGCGGTTTCGTCGAGGCTGGTGTTGAGGCTGAAACGGGTCTGCTGATCGCCACCGGCAAGCCCCAGGCTGCGCTCCCAAGTGTTGTTGCTACCGGCGCCCAGATGCAGACGCGGCTGCAGACCCTGCTCGCCGCGGCGGGTGAAAATCTGGATCACTCCGCCGATGGCATCGCTACCGTACAGCGCGGAGCGCGAGCCGCGTACCACTTCGACGCGCTCGATCTGCTCAATGCTGAGGTATTGCAGGCTGGCGCCGCCATCGGATGCCGAGCCAATGCGTTGGCCATCCACCAGCACCAGGCTCTGCGTATTGCCCGTGCCGCGGATCAAAACTGAGGCAGTGCTGCCGCGGCCACCGTTCTGCACGACTTGTACGCCGGGCACGCGGGTCAGCAGTTCGGTGATCGAGCTGGGTTGCAGGCGGTCGATATCTTCGCGCGTGAAGACGCTGGTTGCCGCAGTGGCTTTGCTCAGTGGTTCGGCCACACGACCCGAGGTGATCACCAGCGGCGGGAGTTTCAGCGCATCGCCAGGTTCGCTGAATTCTTCGGCCTGGCTGGTCAGCGGTAAGAGCACCGCAGCCAGGGCGAGACGGGACAACTTCATTAATAAAGCCTCAAAAGTACTTAGAAAACTTTTGAGGAGGGCAGGGACAAGCGCAGGCGTGGAATGGCCGGGATGAGCTGGCGCCTGCGCTTGACGATGATGCCCTCCGCAACACCAGTCACATCCACCAGGGCCGGTCTCCGGGCTCTCGACCGAAAGCGAACTTTCCTGCCCGATCGCCTTCCCAGGAAAATCCCAGTGGCATCTTGATCTGGCATGCAGCGCAAAGGCTGTGATCGATTACCGTTGCGGGGGCAGCGCCGGGATTGCTCGTGATACGAGCGCACCGGCTTCCCGTTTAAGGCCTGACAGGATCAGGCGCACCTCGGCGGAACTCGCAGGCTGTTGAGAAACTACTGCGCTCGGATATGCTGCGTTGAAAGCAGGCTCAGAATGCTCATTTACGCACAGTAAACTGCGCCTCTTCGCCTGATTGACTCGCTGCGCTCACCCTAGCGGGCCAGCCTTTGGCTGTTACTCCGCTTCGCTGCGTTGCGCCTTGCCTGTCCTTCGCTCGCTACGCTTCTCAGCAGCCTGCTAAAACGCCGCGCACCTTAATGCGCGGTGGTCACCAGCACAAGCGAAAGCCCGGTGGGTTAGCGTGAGCCAGCTTCAAGTTGCGCCAGGCGGGTGCGCACGGACGCTTCGATGCCGGCGGCATCCAGGCCGCATTCGGCGAGCATGGCCGCCGGTTTGGCGTGCTCGACGTAATAGTCGGGGAGGCCCAGATGCAGGATCGGCTGCAGCAGGTTCTCACGGGCGAGGAATTCGCTGACGGCCGCACCGGCACCGCCCATCACCGAGTTCTCTTCGATGGTCACCAGCAGCTCGTGGCTGGCCGCCAATTGGCGTACCAGCGCCTCATCCAGCGGTTTGACGAAGCGCATGTCGACCACCGTGGCATCCAGGTTCGCGCCGACTACCAGGGCGTCGGCCAGCTGTACGCCGAACACCAGCAAGGCGACTTTCTGGCCTTGCCGCCGCACCAGGCCCTTGCCGATTTCGAGTGGTTCGAGTGCCTGCTCGATCACTGCGTTCGGGCCGCTGCCGCGCGGGTAGCGCACCGCCGCCGGGCCTTGGAACAGATAACCGGTGGTGAGCATCTTGCGCAGTTCGTTCTCGTCGCTCGGGGTCATCACCAGAATGCCGGGGATGCAGCGCAGGTAGGAGAGGTCGAAGCTGCCGGCGTGGGTCGGGCCGTCTTCACCGACCAGACCGGCGCGGTCGATGGCGAACAGCACGTCGAGGTGCTGCACCGCCACATCGTGAATCAGTTGGTCATAACCGCGCTGGAGGAAGGTCGAATAGATCGCCACCACCGGTTTGGCGCCTTCGCAGGCCATGCCGGCGGCGAGGGTCACGGCGTGTTGCTCGGCAATCGCGACGTCGAAGTAGCGCTGCGGGAAGCGCTCGCTGAAGGCCACCAGATCAGAGCCTTCCTTCATCGCCGGAGTGATGCCGGTCAGGCGCGGGTCCGTCTCGGCCATGTCGCACAGCCACTGGCCGAACACGCTGGAGTATTTCGGCCCGGCGGCCTGCTTGGGAACAGAGAGGGCGGCGCTGGCCGGAGCGTTAATCGGCTCCAGCTTGGTGATCGCGTGATAGCCAATCGGGTCCAGCTCGGCCGGGGCGAAGCCTTTGCCCTTTTTGGTGATCACATGGAGGAACTGCGGGCCTTCCAGGTCGCGCATATTGCGCAGCGTGGTGATCAAGGTCGGCAGGTCGTGGCCGTCGATCGGGCCGATGTAGTTCCAGCCCAGTTCCTCGAACAGGGTGCCGGGAACCAGCATGCCTTTGGCGTGTTCTTCGGTCTTGCGGGCGATTTCCCAGGCGCCGGGCAGGCGTGACAGCACCTTCTTGCTGCCCTCGCGCATGCTCGCGTAGGTGCGGCTGGAGAGGATTTTCGCCAGGTAGTTCGACAGGCCGCCGACGTTGTGCGAGATCGACATGTCGTTGTCGTTGAGCACCACCAGCATGTTGGCTTTGACGTCCGAGGCATGGTTCAGCGCCTCGAAGGCCATGCCCGCGGTCAGCGCGCCGTCACCGATCACTGCCACCGATTTGCGCTTGCTGCCTTGCAGTTGCGCGGCGATGGCCATGCCTAAGGCGGCGCTGATCGAGGTGCTGGAGTGGCCGACGCCGAAGGTGTCGTACTCGCTCTCGCTGCGCCGGGGGAAGGCGGCGATGCCGTCCTTCTGGCGTAGCGTGGTCATCTGCTGGCGGCGGCCGGTGAGGATCTTGTGCGGGTAGGCCTGGTGGCCGACATCCCATACCAGACGATCTTCCGGGGTATCGAAGACATAGTGCAGCGCGATGGTCAGCTCGACCACGCCGAGGCCGGCACCGAAATGCCCGCCGGTCTGCCCGACCGTGTAGAGCAGCTCTTGGCGCAGTTCGTCGGCGAGCGTCTCCAGCTCCGCCTCGCCCAGCCGGCGCAACCCGGCCGGCATCTCTGCGCGGTCGAGCAGAGGCGTTACGGGGCGTTCGCGGGGAATCTCGTGAAACGTCGTGGGCATCAGGCAGATCGTTATAGGTATAAAAGATGCGGCAGTTTACCCGAATCGCCGCAAGCTACCCAAGTTGGCCGTCGCCCTAAGACGAGGAGTGAGGATTACTGCGCTAACGCTGAGTTGTCGTTCAGTGCAATTTAGTAATCCCACCGCCCACGTAGCGGCCGAGTGATCAGGCCAAAGGCCTAGAGCGCGACGACCTTGGACGCCGCGCGCCAGCTCTTACCAGGTATCGACAAACGCGCGCTTCTTGCCTTCGCGCTTGGCCGAGCGCGGCGCCGCGTTGAGGCCACGCAGCAGCCAACTGCGGGTGTCCAGCGGGTCGATCACCGCGTCGATTTCGAGGAAGCTGGCCATGTTGATGCCTTTACCGCTCTGGTAAGCCTTGGCGACCAGTTTGTCGAACAGCTGTTGCCGCTGCGTCAGATCCTCGAGCGCTGCCAGCTCTTTGGCAAAGCCCAGGCGCACTGCGCCCTCCAGACCCATGGCACCGAATTCGCCGCTCGGCCAGGCGATGGTGAACAGCGGCGAGTGGAAGCTGCCGGCGGCCATCGCCTGGGCGCCGAGGCCGTAGCCCTTGCGCAGCACCACGGTAAAGAACGGCACACTCAAGCTCGCGGCGGCGACGAACATGCGCGACACGTGCCGCACCGTGGCCTGTTTTTCCGCCTCCGGGCCGACCATGAAACCGGGGGTGTCGCACAACGACAGCAGCGGCAAATCGAAGGCATCGCACAGCTGCATGAAGCGCGCGGCCTTGTCGCCAGCCGCCGCGTCGATGGCACCGCCCAGATGCGCCGGATTATTCGCCAGTAGGCCAAACGGCTTGCCCTCGATGCGCACGAAGGCAGTGATCAGCCCCGGCGCGAACTGCCGGCGTAGTTCCAGCACCGAGCCGCTGTCGGCCAGGGTTTCCATCACCTGGCGGATGTCATAGACGCGCAGGCGGTTTTCCGGGATCAACTGACGCAGCTCGCGTTGGTCGGCGCACTGCCACTCGCTCAGCGGCCCTTGGAAATAGGCGAGGTACTGCTTGGCTACGCGTACGGCGGCGGCTTCGTCCGCCACCAGCACGTCGATCACCCCATTGGGGCTCTGCACGGTAACCGGACCGACCTGTTCCGGGGTGAAGCTGCCGAGGCCGCCGCCTTCGATCATCGCCGGGCCGGCCATGCCGATGCTGGCGTTCTCGGTGGCGATGATCACGTCGCAGCAGCCGAGCAGCGCGGCGTTGCCGGCGAAGCAGCGGCCGGAGACCACGCCCACCAGTGGCACCAGGCCGGACAGCTTGGCCATGCCGACGAAGGTGTGGCAATCCAGCCCGGCCACGCCGACAAAATCGCTATCGCCGGGCCGGCCGCCGCCGCCCTCGGCAAACAGCACCAGCGGCAGACGCCATTGCTCGGCCAGTTGCAGCATGCGGTCGGTTTTCTTGTGGTTCATCACGCCTTGAGTGCCGGCGAACACCGTGTAGTCGTAGGCAATGGCCATACAGCGCGCGTGCTCGGCGCCGAATTGCGCGGCGTTGACCGTGCCGATACCGCTGACCAGGCCATCGGCCGGGCTCTGCTGGATCAGTTCTTCCACCGAGTTGCGGCGGCGGCGGGCCGCGATGGCCAGGGCGCCGTATTCGATGAAGCTGCCGTTATCCAGCAGGTCATCGAGGTTTTCGCGGGTGGTGCGTTGGCCGGTTTTGCGCCGCTTGGCCACGGCTTGCGGGCGGCGTTCGTCGCGGGTCAGGGCGTGGCGTTCGAATACTTCGGCAAGGTCGGCACGGATGTAGTCGAGGTCGATACTTTCCTCGTTCTGCACCGCGTAATGGCTGACGTCGGCCGGCTCGATGAACAGCAGCGGCTGGCCTTCGAACAGGCTATCGCCGGGTTTGGCCACCAGGGCGCGGACGATGCCACTGTGCTGGGCCTTGACCACGAACTCCATTTTCATCGCCTCCAGCACGGCGATGCTTTGGCCGACGGCCACGCTATCTCCTGGCTGCACGTCGAGGCTGACCACCACGCCGGCAGTCGGCGCCTCCAGGGCCAGGCAACCGACCGGGGCATCCACGGTTTGGCTAGCTTTCTGTGTCGGTGTTGCGGCTTGCGGGAAAAACAGGTGGGGATGGGCTTGCGCTTGCGGCGCCAGCAGCAGGTTGATCTGTTCTTCGACAAAACGCGTGGTCACGCTGTTACTGGCGACCTGCGGCTGGCGCAGCAGGTTTTGCAGGAAGTGGATATTGCTCGCCACCCCTTCCAATCGGAATTCACACAGGGCGCGGTAGGCGCGGCGCAGCACACCGGGGAAATCGCTGGCGGCGTGGACGATCAGCTTGGCCAACAGCGAGTCGTAGCTGCTGCTGGTGGTATAGCCGCTATAGCCGCAGCCATCCACCCGAATGCCGGCGCCGCTGGGCGGTTCGTAGGTGCTGAGCGCACCGGCTGCCGGTTGCACGCTGCCATCAGGGTTCATGCTTTCCAGGTTGATCCGCAGTTGCACGGCAAAGCCGCGCGGGGCGGGGATTTGCGCTTGCTGCAAAGCCAACTGGGCCAGGCTGGCGCCGCCGGCGACGCGTAATTGCGCCTGCACCAGGTCAATGCCGGTCACCGCCTCGGTCACTGTGTGCTCGACCTGCAGGCGCGGGTTGGCTTCCATGAAGACGAAGTCGCCGTTGTCCTCATCGACGAGGAATTCGAAAGTGCCCAGCGTTTTGTAGTTAACCGCTGCGGCCAGTTGCAGCGCGGCCTGGAGGATAGAGTCGCGCAGCGCCGCTGGCAGGTTCGGGCTGGGGGCGATTTCTACCAGCTTCTGATTGCGGCGTTGCAGGGTGCAGTCGCGCTCCCACAGGTGGCTGACCTCGTCGCCATCGCCGATCACCTGCACTTCGATATGCCGGGCATTGCGGATCAGCCGTTCGACATACAGGTCGCCATTGCCGAACGCCGCCTTGGCTTCCGACTGGCAGCGCGCATAGGCCTCGGGCACCTCTTCGGCGCGGTGCACCGCGCGCATGCCGCGCCCGCCACCGCCGGCCAGCGCTTTGATCATCATCGCGCCGCCGGCGCCGAGGCCACTGAAGAAGGCCTGGGCTTCGGCCAGGCTGGTCGGTTGGTTGGTCCCTGCCGCCAGTGGCACACCGCAACGCAGGGCCAGGGCGCGGGCTTGGGTTTTGTCACCGAATCGTTCCAACACTGCGGCTGTCGGGCCGACGAAACAGAGGCCCGCAGCGTGGCAACGGCGGGCGAACTCAGCGTTTTCAGCCAGAAAGCCATAGCCCGGATGAATCGCGTCGCAACTCTGGGCCAGGGCGGCGGCGATCAGCTGATCCATGTCCAGGTAAGTGCTGACCCCACGACCGCGCAGCGCAACGGCTGCGTCGGTTTTGCGGGTGTGCAGCGCGGCTGCGTCGTCCTCGGCATAGACCGACACGCTGCGGATATCCAACTCAGCGGCGGCGCGGGCGATACGGATGGCGATTTCGCCGCGGTTGGCGATCAGCAGGGTCTTGATGGGCATCTGAGCTCCGGTTTTTGTTCTTCGGCATAGCGCTTGGGTCTAGCTTAGGCAGCCTGCATCGGGCAGGGGAAGCTTGCTGCTTGGGGCGAATGCTTGGCCACATGCTGCGCTGATAATGCCGTGTGTGCTTGCTCGGCTTGCAAAGTGGTACGCCGGTACATTAGAAGTGGCGGCCGCTGTTCACTCATAATCCATAACCCGCGGTTGCGACCGCTAAGGCCCTGCGATGCTCGACCTGCTGCACAACCTCGACTGGGTGTTGCCCCTGCGCAACGAGGGGCTGACGCCGCTGATGCGACTCTTCACGTTGCTCGGTTACGAAAAATTCATCTTGTTCTTTTTGCCGCTGGGCTACTGGGCCTGGAGCAAGTCGGTATTTATGCGCTTGTTCGTGCTGGTGGCGATCACGGCGGTATTGAACGCCTACCTGAAGGATCTCTGGCAGGATCCGAGGCCGGATCTGGCCTTGCGCATGGATGATGCCGTGGGCGATAGCTTCGGCATGCCCAGTGGCCATGCGCAGATCGCCGTGGTGCTTTGGCTCTGGCTGGCCTATGAAGTGCGCCGCCCTTGGTTCTGGCTAGTGAGCGGGGTGGTGGTGGCGGGGATCATCTTCAGCCGGCTCTATCTCGGCGCTCATGATCTTGAGGACGTACTGGTAGGGACGCTGCTTGGCGGCGTGACCCTGCTGCTGTTTGCGCAGGTCAAGGACTGGAATTGGTGGCGGCAGGCCAATGCGTTTTGGCATCTGGCGCTGATCACGCTGGTAGCGCTGCTGTGTTACTTCACCTGGCAGGGTGTGGCGCCGAATTATGTGCCGTTGCTTGCGGGCTTGCTGGTCGGGGTGTTGTTCGGTTACCGGCTGGTGGGATTTTCCATGGCAACCCTGTGGTGGAAACGGGCGTTGGCAGCCGCGTTGGGCGCACTGGCGTTTATCGGGTTGCAGGCGCTACTTAAATGGCTGGGCCCGCAGTTGGCGCTGCAACCGTTGCTCTGGCAGGGCATCCGTGGCTTGACCATGGGCTTGTTCGTGGCGGCGTTGATGCCGTGGTTGTTGCTTCGGCTGCGCTTGTTGCCGGCGCGCGCGGATCTTTAAGGCATTGCGCAAATCCGTAGATTGGTGCTGAGCCGAAGGCGATGCCCAACAACCGACCTGCTAGGCCGGGCTGCCAAGCGGGATTCCGTGCATAGGGAGTCGCTGGGCGACTCCTTGTTGGGCATCGCTGCGCTCAGCGCCAACCTACAGATGCCCTAATACCCAGCGTTGTTTATGGCGGCTTAACTGCGCCGTTCGACGATATAGCGCGCCAGCTCGCGCAGCGGTTCGGCGGCTTCGTCAAATGGGCGCAGGGCATGCAGCGCTTGGTCGCGTAGCTCCAGGGCGTAGGCCTTGGCGGTGTCGAGGCCGAGCAGGGCCGGGTAGGTTGGTTTGTCGCGAGCGATATCGGCGCCTTGGCGTTTACCCAGGGTGGCGGTATCGCTTTCGACGTCGAGAATGTCGTCCTGCACCTGGAACGCCAGACCGACCGCCTGGGCGTAGCTCTGCAAGGCTTTCAGCGTTCGCTCATCCGCACGGCCACTGGCCAGCGCGCCAAGGCGCACGCTGGCCTCGATCAGCGCGCCGGTCTTGTGCCGGTGCATGACTTCCAAGGCTTGCTGATCGAGCTTGCGGCCCACCGAGCCGAGGTCGATGGCTTGGCCGCCGACCATCCCGGCGGGGCCGGCGGCAGTGGCCAGGCTGGTGATCATTGTCAGGCGCAGGTTGGCGTCCTGCGGGTTGCGCCGCGGGTCGGCGAGCACTTCGAAGGCCAAGCTCTGCAGGCCGTCACCGGCGAGGATGGCGCTGGCCTCGTCGAAGGCCTTGTGGGTGGTTGGCTGACCGCGACGGAGGTCGTCATCGTCCATCGCCGGCAAGTCGTCATGCACCAGCGAGTAAGCGTGGATCAGCTCGACCGCGCAGGCTGCGCCGTCGGCGCGGCTGATGTCGCCCTCCAGCGCTTCGCAGGCGGCGTACACCAGTAACGGACGCACGCGCTTGCCGCCATTGATCACGCTGTAGCGCATGGCCTGATAAAGCCGCGCCAGTTCGCTGCGCGGGGCCTTGAAGAGGTCTTCCAGCGCCGCGTCGACGCGTGTCTGGCAGCTTTTCTGGTAGGCCGCGATCATGCGGACTGGTCCGCGTCGAAGGGGGCTTCCTCCAGCTCGCCGTCGCGCTCCAGGAGGATCTGCACCTTTTGCTCGGCTTGGGCGAGCGCTGCCTGGCAGTCACGAGTCAAGCGTATGCCTTGCTCGAAGGCGGCTAGCGAGTCTTCCAGCGACAGCTCGCCGTTTTCCAGGCGTTCGACCAGATTTTGTAGGTCGGTGAGGGACTGCTCGAAGTCGAGCGCGGCTTTTTTACGGGCCATGGTGGCGGGTCTCGGCGGCGTTGGAACGGTCGCGACACTAGCAGAGCTCCGCCCCCTGAGCAAATGCGCTGCCGCGGGCTCAGGCAGGGGGTAGGCCGGGCGCGCGGGTTAGTTGGGGATGGTCCTTGCCGAACAGTGTCTGCAGATAGGTTTCCTGCTGGCGTAGGCCGCGCGCTATGAGGAAGTCGCGGCCGTACGGCAAGCAGCGCAACAGGCTGTGCCAGACAAAGCGCGGCGGCCCGCTGAGCAGCGGGTACCAGGGCAGCACCCCGCTCGGCAAACCCAGCGCCTGCATGCCTTCAGCGTTGATGAAGGTGCGCGCGATGCTCAGGTGGATCGCGCGGTTCAGCCGGCCGCGCAGCCAAGGCAGATTGGTGTAGTGGCGCTGCAGCGGTTCGTCGATCAGCGCGGCTCCCAGTTGGCGGCTGCTGGCGTCCGCTGGCGCCTGGGCCAATAGGTTGTGGTAGAGCGCGCGCCTGGCCTGGTTTTCGTCGTCGTGCAGCCAGCTCTCGTCGACGCCCATCAGCCAGGCGATGTAGCGCCAGAGGTGAGTGATCGCCGCGCCGTCGTGACGCGACAGCGGCACGCCGAGCAGGCGCTGGCCGATCAGGAAGATGGCTGAGAAGGCCAGGTAGGTGGCGTGCATGTCACCCTGGTTGATCGGCAGGCCGTAGTAGGCCGGGTCCCAGTCAGTCATGCAGGACACGCGGCGGCGCACCAGGCCATGGATCAGGCGCACCTGCAGGGTGCTGCGGTAGCCGGGCGCGCCGCGGTGCATGCCGCCGGGGCGGGTGCAGTCGATCCACCACTTGGTGGTTTCCGCGACACGCCGTTGCGCGCCTTTCTCCAGCGCGCCGGTGAGGACCAGGGTGCGGTTGATCGCCGAGGCTTGGTAGCCGGCGAGCAGGCCCAGGTCGCGTAGCACGCGCATGCCGGTCAGCCCGGACAGGCCGCAGGCCCGCGCGCCCAGGTGCAGTTGTTCCGGGTCGAGCCAGGCGGGCGGTGCCTCGACCCGGTCGAAGAACTGCCGCAACGGTTGCGGGGCGTCATCCAGGGCGTCGATACCCTCGTTCACCGCGTGGTCGTAGAGCTGCTTGCCATGGCCCAGGCCGACGCCCTGCATCCACTCGATCAGCCTGTCCATCGGCTCGTCGCCCTGCAGCAAGGACTCGCCGATCGCCTGCCACTCGCTGGCATCGGGCTCGGCCTGGCCCTTGATGAAACGGCGGATGGGCGCGGCGGTGCGCTGCGCGAGGGCCAGGTCGGCGCCATGGCGGGCGGGAATGCGGATGGCTGGCTGGGGCATGTTCATACCTTGGTTGGTTGTGCGGGCATGGGGTCTAGTTACGCTTACGCTATTGCGAGTTTTTGCTCGCAAACAACTCGCGTACGGGAGGCGGTATGAGGAAGCAGCCGACACAGAAACGCTCGAGCGAGATGGTAGTGGCCCTGCTCGATGCGACAGTGCTGGAGCTGGGCGAGCGTGGTCTGGACTGTCTCACCACCAACCACATCGCCCGCCGTGCCGGGGCCAGCATCGGCTCGCTTTATCAGTACTTCGACAGCAAGGAGGCGTTGATCGAAGCCTTGCTGCAGCGCCAGGCCGGCCGGCTCATGGCGGTTGTGCACCAGCGTCTGCGGCCGTTGCTCGGCAGCGATGTCAGGACCGTCACGCGCGCCATCCTGCAAGGTATCTTCGAGCAGGTCGAACAGGACAAGGGGCTGCGCGAACTGGTGCGGCACAGGCACCACCTGCACTCCAGCGCGGTGTTCCAGGCCCTGGAGAAGGACATGACCGAAGTGTGCCGGCAATACCTAATGCGCCACGTCGACGAATACCGCATCGACAATCTGCCGGCCACGCTGTTCGTGCTGATCAACTCGGTGCAGTACACCACGGCGCGCTACTTCAGCCTGGAGCCGCTGTTGCTCGAGCGCGACGAAGTGATCGAGGCCCTGACCCGGATGGTCGAGTCGCTCTGCTTGTCGTGGAAGGTCTAGCCTGACGATCAGCCGGCGAAATAGGTGGTCCAGAAGCCGTAGTAGAGGGGCATGCTGCCGCCGACCAGGATGACGAAGGCGTGCATCAGCGCCGCCGGTTTGCAGCAACAGACCGCCGCACAAGCCGGCGAGCAGTAGCGGACCAGGTAGCGGCCGAGCGGGCGCAGCGAATCGCGCGTGGCCCTGGCACCGGCCAGGCTAGCAGACCACAGCGCCACGGCTTGGTGGCGTTGGCGGTCATCAGCGGCAGGCTGGCGGCGACTAGGGCTGGGGGAAGGAGAAAAAGGTGCCGCCACTGGCCAGGGCGTTCATGCCGCCGGCAGCGAAGCCGGCGAGAACCTGTAGGTAAAGATCAGGAATTGGCATCGACCGTGCTCGCACCAAAAGGAGGCAAGAGTAAAACCTGACCACCTGACCACCCAAGTACGACCAAAGATCTGAATTGCAGGCATAAAAAAGCCGGCTTGTGGCCGGCCTTTCGGGGGTGGGTTTGGCTTATTTTTGGTAAGCCGCAACCGCCTTAAGAATTTCGGCGCGGGCCGCGTCGGCATTGCCCCAGCCTTCAACTTTGACCCATTTGCCTTTCTCGAGATCTTTGTAGTTCTCGAAGAAGTGCTTGATCTGCTCCAGCAGCAGGGCCGGCAGGTCGGTGTATTCCTGCACGTCTTTGTACAGCACGGACAGTTTGTCGTGCGGTACGGCGAGCAGCTTGGCGTCACCGCCGGCTTCGTCGGTCATGTGCAGTATGCCAACCGGGCGCGCGCGGATCACCGAGCCTGGGGCCACCGGATACGGGGTCACCACCAGCACGTCGAGGGCGTCGCCGTCGTCTGCCAAGGTGTTGGGAATGTAGCCGTAGTTGGCCGGGTAGAACATCGGCGTGGCCATGAAACGGTCGACGAACAGGCAATCGCTGTCCTTGTCGATTTCGTATTTGATCGGCGCGTGGTTGGCCGGAATCTCAATGGCGACGTAGATGTCGTTCGGCAGGTCTTTGCCGGCCGGGATCTTGCTGTAGCTCATGGGTGATGTTTCCTGGGTTGGCCAAACAGGCTTTGACCTCTAAGGCTCAGGTCAAAAAGTGGGCGCGATTATAGGCATATTCCCCGGCCGTTACCATGCTTGAGCGCTTAGCCTTTGGTCGCGTGGGGATAACCGGGTTGGCTGGCCTGCAATAGGCGCAAGCGCGCCAGCGGGTCTTGCCGGTAGAAGGCTTGCAGTTGCGCGTACACCGCGGGGTATGCGCTTTCCAGCAAATCCGGGGCGCTGAAGAAGTATTCGCTGGTGACGGCGAAGAACTCGCCGGGGTTTTCCGCAGCGTAAGGATCGATCGGCGTGTGCGCATCCGAATGCCGGTCGAGGCGGGCATTCAAGTCGTCATAAGCGCTCTGCATGGCGCTGGCCCAGTCTTCGAGGCGCATATCGCTGTGTAGCGGCGGCAGGCCGTTGGCGTCGCCGTTGAGCATGTCGAGCTTGTGCGCCAGTTCGTGGATCACCAGGTTGTAAGCCTCCCAGCCGCCGCTGCCGAGCACGCCGGGCCAGGCCAGAATCACAGGGCCTTGTTGCCAGGCTTCGCCACTGTGCTGGCCCTGCCACTCATGCACCACACCGCTGGAATCGCGATGGCGCTGCGGGCTGACGAAGTCATCCGGGTAGAGCACCAGTTCGTGAAAACCCTGATACCAGTCCAGGTCGGCCAGGTGCAGCAGGGGGAGTTGCGCTTGGGCGGCCAGCAGCAGTCGCTCCTCGGCACCCAATTCGACGCCGGGCAGCGAGGTCAGGTGCTTGGTATGCAGAAACAGCACGGCACGCTGGCGCAGGCGCTGATCCTCAGCGGCGCTCAGGCCGTCGAGAATCGGCAAGCGTTGGTGCACGCGAGCCCAGAGGGCGGGATCAAGCGGATGTTTGGCGAGGATGCGGCGGTGGCGCCAGGAGCGGAGAAACCACATAGGCGCTGGCTCGTCAGTTGGGTTGTTTGGCGTGGTTGCTGGACGGTGTCGGGTGCAAGCGATGGTGCAGCCAGCCGATCAGCATCGGCAGCAGGGACAGGCCGATGATGGCGATGATCACCAGCGTGAGGTTCTGCTTGATAAAGGGCACATTGCCGAAAAAGTAACCGAGGGTGATCAGGCCGCCGACCCAGGCCAGGGTGCCAGCCACGCTGAATGCGAGGAAACGTGGGTAGGGCATCTTGCCAACGCCGGCGACGAAGGGCGCGAAGGTCCGCACGATTGGCAGAAAGCGCGCCAGAGTCACGGTTTTACCGCCGTGGCGATCGTAGAAGTCGTGGGTGCGTTGCAGGTAGTCGCGGCGGAAGATTTTCGACGTCGGGTTGCGGAACAAGCGTTCGCCGACGGTACGGCCGATCACGTAGTTGGTGCTGTCACCACTGATCGCCGCCAGCATCAACAGCCCGGCCAGCAGGACCGGGTCCATGCTGCCGCTAGCGCAGACGGCGCCGGCGATAAACAGCAGGGAGTCGCCGGGCAGGAAGGGCGTCACCACCAGGCCGGTCTCGCAGAAGAGGAAGATCACCAGAAACAGGATGGCGTAGAATCCGACGCAAATAATTCGCGACTAGCAAGTCCAGGTAGACGTGTAGGTGGAGGATGAGGTCAAGCGGGGTTTTGAATCCATGGTAACGCCTGTTTCGCTGCGCCGGGGAGTCGATGCACGGGCCTGGACGGGGCGGGCGCTGATCCGGCATTATAAGGGCAAGGCTAAGTCGCTACGTTCCAGTTTTGGTTGCAGCCGATGTCCGATCTTACGACGAAGGGCTGTTGGGTGCTGCGGGCGAGTGGCGCGTTAGCCATGTGTAAAGACGGTGGCTTGCCTACGGCCTTGGATTAGCGGTTTGTGCGGATGACAGCCGGCGCGCCTATTGGGTGCGGCCGATACTGCGCGGCAAGCCTTCCAGGGTTTGCCCGTGGACGAGGGCTGTCCAGCGTAGCCTGGAGCCGTGCATTAGCAGGCCGTTGAAAAAACTACTGCGGGCTTGCGGCGCTAATACGGCGTTGAACTCAGGCTCAAAATGCTCGATTTACAGCACGTAAACTGTGCTTTTGACTCGCTACGCTTCGCCCCTGCGTGGGCCAGCTGTGGCCTGTTACTTTCCGCCTTCGGCTGCGTTGCGTCCTTGTCTAAGCCTTCGCTCGGCTACATTTCTTCAACGGCCTGTTAGCGCTTCAGTCCCGCCCGTTGATCGGTAGCACGTCAGGCTCTTGAACTGAGTGTCTTTCGCGAAAACGATCGACTCGTACACCTTCTGCGCCCTTCGTTGTTGCTGCTGGGTGGATACGCGCATGCGCACGGCTGGGTCTCTTTTGGCCATCTTCTTGGCGGTTTGCAGCAGAGCGGTCGCGACAACTGGCGGCGGGCGTCTTCGGCGACGAAGATGTCGTGAGAATCCACACGCGTTTCAGCGACAGCGAGGAGTAACTCGGGTAGAGCTGGCAGAAGCCGAGCAGCTTGTCATCGTCATCGGCCAACGCCATGTAGATCACGGACTCTTTGCGGCGTAGGCGTTTTTCGAGAAATTTTTTCGACGAATCGGGATAAGGCAGCTCGCCATAAAATTCGCGGTATCTGACGAATAGCGGGGTCAGCAGATCCAGATGCTCCAGGGTGGCTTGGACGATGCGCATGAGAGGCCTCGGCTGCAATTGAATGGGGCAAGGCTGGCAGTGCAGGTGTTATGCCAGCGGTCGAATCGATGCTGCCTAAAGCATATAGAAAGCGCAATCCAAGCAAGCGTTTGATTTTTTCGGATGAGTCAAAAGCCTTTTGCCTGGTTTCGCCCTGCTCGGTTTGCGGCACGAAGGAGAGGCTGCGTTTATCAGCGTGCTCTGCTCGCGAAACGTGGTCGGGGGGATGGCCCCCATCGCGAGCAGCGCTCGCTCCTGGATTAGCTGATCAGCTCGCGTTCTTTGGATTTTTCGGCTCCGCAAGGAGGAAGTTAGTCGTCATGCCCTGGCCTTCTACGGACGTCAGGGTCTGCACTTCGGCCTCATCCTTCAGGTTGACTCCAGACAGCTGGCGCCGACACGCCTCGCGCATCAGGTAGAGCAGGCGATGCGCGGCCATGCCGTAGCTCAAGCCTTCCAGGCGCACGTTGGAGATGCAGTTGCGGTAGGCATCGGTCAGCCCGACCTTGGGCGCATAGGTGAAGTACAAACCGAGGCTGTCCGGCGAGCTCAGACCGGGGCGTTCGCCGATCAGGATCACCACCATGCGGGCACCGAGCAGTTCGCCGACTTCATCGGCCACCGCGACCCGGCCCTGTTCCACCAATATCACCGGCGATAGCGACCAGCCTTCGGTCAGCGCCTGCTCCTCCATGCGTGCGAGAAACGGCAGGGTATGCCGGTGCACGGCGAGTGCCGAAAGGCCGTCCGCCACGACTATCGCCAGGTCGACTCCGCCGGGGGTGGCCTGGGCGTAGTCGCGCAACTGTTGCGCCGAGGCGGCATTCAGGCGACGGCCAAGATCAGGCCGTTGCAGGTAGCTGTGGCGGTCGCTGGCAGCGCTGTGCAGCAGCAAACTGGCGCGGCCGCGCTCGGCCAGTTGTGCGCTGAGACCGGGATGATCGAACGGCAGGTGCACGGCGTCGCGCGCCTGCGCGTGGGCATATTGAAAGTCCAACTGCACGTCGGTCGGCAGGCTGGTGCCGGCGCGCCCGAGGGCGATCCGCGCCGGGGTCAGGCGGCGCAGTTCTTGCCAGGGGTTGTCGGTGGCGCCGGAGATAGGGCTGTCGTCATTCATTATCTGTTCTCGATGCTTTTGTAGGCGCGAGGGAAGCTCTGTTGGGGCGCCGATTCGCGAGCAGAGCTCACTCCTACAGGTTCAGCGTTAGCTCAACTGTGCCAGCGCCTGGCGGAACGCCGGCGGCAGATTGTCGCCGAAGCGTACACGGCCGTCGGCCTGGGTGAAGATGCCCATGCGTTGCAGCCAGGCCGCGAATTCCGGCGCCGGTTTCAAGCCGAGAGTCTGCCGCGCATAGAGCGCGTCGTGGAACGAGGTGGTCTGGTAATTGAGCATGATGTCGTCGGAGCCGGGGATGCCCATGATGAAGTTGATGCCAGCCACACCGAGCAGCGTCAGCAGCATGTCCATGTCGTCCTGATCGGCCTCGGCGTGGTTGGTGTAGCAGATATCGCAACCCATCGGCACGCCGAGCAGCTTGCCGCAGAAGTGATCCTCCAGCCCGGCGCGGATGATCTGCTTGCCGTTGTAGAGATACTCCGGGCCGATGAAGCCGACCACGGTGTTCACCAGAAACGGCTTGAAGTGTCGGGCCACCGCATAGGCACGGGTCTCGCAGGTCTGCTGGTCGATGCCATGGTGGGCGTTGGCCGACAGCGCGCTGCCCTGGCCGGTCTCGAAGTACATAAGGTTGTTGCCGAGGGTGCCGCGCTTCTGTGAAAGCCCGGCCTCGTAGCCTTCCTGCAGTACATTCAGGTTGATACCGAAACTGGCGTTCGCCGCCTCGGTGCCGGCGATCGACTGGAACACCAGATCCAGCGGCACGCCGCGCTCGATTGCGGCGATCGAGGTGGTGACGTGGGTCAGGACGCAGGCCTGGGTCGGGATTTCATAACGCTGGATGATCGCGTCGAGCATCTCCAGCATGGCGCAGATCGAGGCGATGCTGTCGGTGGCCGGGTTGATGCCGATCATGGCGTCGCCGTTGCCATACAGCAGGCCGTCGAGGATGCTCGCGGCGATCCCGGCCGGTTCGTCGGTCGGGTGGTTCGGCTGCAGGCGGGTGGATAGACGCCCCTGTAGCCCGAGGGTGCCACGAAAGCGAGTGACCACGCGGATCTTCTGCGCCACCAGGACCAAGTCCTGCACACGCATGATCTTCGATACCGCGGCGGCCATCTCCGGCGTCAGGCCGGGAGCGAGGGCGCGTAGGCTGGCCTCATCGGCGTGATCGCTGAGCAGCCAGTCGCGCAAACCGCCGACGGTCAGGTGGCTGACGGCGGCAAACGCCTGGGGATCGTGGCTGTCGATGATCAACCGGGTGACTTCGTCCTCTTCGTAGGGGATCAGCACCTCGTCGAGGAAGTGTTTGAGCGGGATGTTGGCCAGCGCCATCTGTGCGGCGACACGTTCGCCATCGTTGCTCGCGGCCACACCGGCGAGAAAATCGCCGGAGCGGGCGGGGCTGGCTTTGGCCATGACGTCCTTGAGGCTGTCGAAGCGGTAGGTTTCCACACCGACGGAATGGGAAAAACGGGCCATGCGCGGGTACTCCTGAAACGGCTCGTCATCGCTATAAAAGGCAAACCGCACGACGCTTATAGCATGGGCGGTTGCCTGCACCTGAATGGAGCCTCTGCCGGGCCTGGGCCCGACAGAGGTGCAGCTTACAACCTGTTCAATATCTGCCTGAGCTGCGCTCGACTAGATTTTGAACAGGTTCTTAAGCTCCGGTCAGCATGGCGTCAGCTGGGGCGCTGGAGCGCTGATGAGCGGTCAGTTGGAAGTAGAGGAAGCCCGCGGCCATGAAACCGAGGAAGATCAGGCCGATCAGCGTGTTGAACCAAGCCATCGCCACCAGGCAGACCACCGCCAGCAGCAGCGCGATACCCGGCACAATCGGGTAGCCCGGTGCGCGGAAGGTGCGCTCCAGATTCGGCTCGGTCTGGCGCAGTTTGAACAGGCTGAGCATGCTGATGATGTACATCACGATGGCGCCGAACACCGACATGGTGATCATCGCGGCGGTCAGGGTCATGCCTTGCAGGTTGATCAAACCATCGCTGTAGATGGCTGCGATGCCGATCACGCCGCCGGCGATGATCGCCCGGTGAGGGGTCTGGAAGCGGTTCAGCTTGGCCAGGCCGGCCGGCAGGTAACCGGCGCGCGCGAGGGCGAAGAACTGCCGCGAGTAGCCGAGGATAATGCCGTGGAAACTCGCCACCAGGCCGAATAGGCCGATCCACACCAGCATATGCATCCAGGTGGAGTTGTCACCGACCACGGCTTTCATCGCTTGCGGCAGCGGGTCGTTGATATTCGACAGTTGGCGCCAGTCGCCCACGCCGCCGGCCATGACCATCACGCCGAGCGCCAGGAACACCAGGGTCAGAATGCCGCTGACGTAGGCTCTGGGGATGGTGCGTTTCGGGTCTTTGGCTTCTTCGGCGGCCATTGCGGCGCCCTCGATGGCGAGAAAGAACCAGATGGCGAAGGGGATCGCCGCGAAAATCCCGGAAATCGACGCGCTGCTGAAGGTGTCGGAGCCGGCCCAGCCGTTCAGCGCGAAGTTGCTGAAGCTGAAGCCTGGCGCGACCACGCCCATGAACACCAGCAATTCGGCGACCGCCAGTACCGTCACCACCAGTTCAAAGGTGGCGGCGATGCTGACGCCGAGGATGTTCAGGGTCATGAACACGAAGTAGGCGCCGACCGCCGCGTGTTTCGGGTCGAGCTCCGGAAACTGCACGTTCAGATAGGCGCCGATGGCCATGGCAATCGCCGGTGGCGCGAAGACGAACTCGATCAGTGTGGCGATCCCGGCGATCAATCCGCCTTTTTCACCAAAGGCGCGCCGGCTGTAGGCGAACGGGCCTCCGGCGTGGGGAATGGCGGTGGTCAGCTCGGTGAAGCTGAAAATGAAGCAGGTGTACATCGCCGCCACCATCAGTGCGGTGACGAGAAAACCCAGCGTACCGGCGGTGCCCCAGCCGTAGCTCCAGCCGAAGTACTCGCCGGAAATCACCAGGCCGACGGCGATACCCCATAGATGCAGGGTGCCGAGTGTAGGTTTGAGTGTCGTTGTTGTAGTCATTGCTTACCCGCCCTGAGAGTTGAACAGACCAAGAGACCCACGGATGCACGCAACGCCCATGCCAGCTGCAACAAGTTGTTACGACTGGCAGGGCAGGCTGCGGTTTTAGCTATGCAGAAGGCGTTTCCAGACTTTTATGCGCAGTCCGGCTCTTAGAAGAACCCCAGCGGGTTGATGTCGTAGCTGACCAGCAGGTTCTTGGTCTGCTGGTAGTGTTCCAGCGCCACTTTGTGGGTTTCGCGGCCGACCCCGGACTTCTTGTAACCGCCAAACGCCGCGTGCGCCGGGTACAGGTGGTAGCAGTTGGTCCACACCCGCCCGGCCTTGATCGCCCGGCCCATGCGGTAGGCGCGGTTGATGTCGCGGGTCCAGAGGCCGGCGCCGAGGCCGAACTCGGTGTCGTTGGCGATCGCCAGGGCTTCGGCTTCGTCCTTGAAGGTGGTCACGCCGACCACCGGGCCGAAGATCTCTTCCTGGAACACGCGCATCTTGTTGTGGCCCTTGAGCAGGGTCGGCTGGATGTAATAGCCGCCGCCCAGGCTGCCGGCAAGCTGTTCCACGCCGCCGCCGGTGAGCAGTTCGGCGCCTTCCTGCTTGGCGATCTCCAGGTAGGCGAGGATCTTGTCGAACTGCTGCTCGGAGGCCTGGGCGCCGACCATGGTCTCGGTGTCCAGCGGGTCGCCGCGCTTGATCTGTTCGACCTTCTTCATCACCTCGGCCATGAACGCCGGGTAGATCGACTCCTGCACCAGCGCCCGCGACGGGCAGGTGCAAACCTCGCCCTGGTTGAAGAACGCCAGCACCAGGCCTTCGGCGGCTTTTTCGATAAAGCTCGGCTCGGCCTGCATGATGTCTTCGAAGAAGATGTTCGGCGACTTGCCGCCCAACTCGACGGTGGAGGGGATGATGTTCTCCGCCGCGCACTTGAGGATGTGCGCGCCAACCGGGGTCGAGCCGGTGAAGGCGATCTTGGCGATGCGCTTGCTGGTCGCCAGCGCCTCGCCGGCTTCCTTGCCGAAGCCCTGCACCACGTTGAGCACGCCGGCCGGCAGCAGATCGCCGATCAGCTCCAGCAGCACGCTGATGCCCAGCGGGGTTTGTTCGGCCGGCTTGAGCACCACGCAGTTGCCGGCGGCCAGCGCCGGGGCCAGCTTCCAGGCGGCCATCAGCAGCGGGAAGTTCCACGGGATGATCTGCCCGACCACGCCCAGCGGTTCATGGATGTGGTAGGCCACGGTGTTGCCGTCGATCTCGGCGGCGCCGCCTTCCTGGGCGCGCAGGCAGCCGGCGAAGTAGCGGAAGTGGTCGGCGGCCAGCGGAATGTCGGCATTCAGGGTCTCGCGCACGGCCTTGCCGTTGTCCCAGGTTTCGGTGACGGCGAGCACTTCGAGGTTGGCTTCGATGCGGTCGGCGATCTTCAGCAGGATGCCCGAACGCTCCTGCACCGAGGTCTTGCCCCAGGCCGCGGCGGCGGCATGCGCGGCGTCCAGCGCGCGCTCGATGTCGGCGGCGCTCGAGCGCGGGAACTCGGCGATCGGCTGGCCGTTGACCGGCGAGAGGTTGGTGAAGTACTGGCCGTTGACCGGCGCGACGAACTCGCCGCCGATGTAGTTGCCGTAACGGGCCTTGAAGGCAACGATGGCGCCGTCGGTACCGGGGTGGGCGTAACGCATGGTGAGATTCTCCTGGCTTTTGTGCTTATTGGGGAGGACGCGCCTGGGGCGCTTGCCAGTTAGAGAGCAAGGGTTGGGCCAGACTGCGGGAAAGGGCGGAACAGAGCGGCTCGCTGATGTTTGAGGATGGCGTGGATGAGCAGCTTTGTGGCGGACCTGGGACAGCGGCGGGTGACACTTTGTCCCAGTCTCGATACAGCCCATGACCTGCTGGTCAAGCCGCGATTGCTATGCTCATGACCCTGGGCGATGCTGCGAAAAAGTGCCCGCGCTGACGGCGCACGGGGCTGTCGCCCAATCCCCCACGGCGGAGAACAATAACAATGCCTGCGAATCATCTCAGTCGTCACACGCAGCAGGTGCTGACGGTGGCGCAAGGCAAGGCCCAGTCGGCTGGGCCGGCGGCGGATCCGTCGATCGCCCGCTCCTGGCTGCGCTGCCTGGAGGACTACCACCTCGACCCGGCGCTGACCATGGCGCCGACGGTGCTGGAGCACGCGCGCGTACTCGAGTGCCGCGAGCGCTTGCAGCAGGTGCTGGAAATCGCCAGCGGCGAGATGAGCAGCCTGCATCAGCAACTTTCCGGCTCCGGTCACGCGGTGCTGCTGACCGACGCCCGCGGGGTGATCCTCAACAGCGTCACCGCCGCCGCCGAGCGCAAGACCTTCGAGCGCGCCGGGCTCTGGCTCGGCGCCGATTGGAGCGAGGCCTGCGAGGGCACTAATGGGATCGGCACCTGCCTGATCGAGCGGCAAGCCCTGACGATTCACCAGGATGAGCATTTCCGTGGCCGGCACACCGGGCTGACCTGCTCGGCGAGCCCGGTGTTCGACTCCCAAGGCGATTTGCTCGCCGTTCTGGACGTCTCCTCGGCGCGCCATGAGGTTTCGCGGCAGAGCCAGTTCCACACCATGGCGCTGGTCAATCTGTCGGCGAAGATGATCGAGAGCTGCTATTTCCTCCGCCGTTTCGAAGGGCAGTGGCTGCTGCGCTTTCACCTGCAGGCCGAGTACGTCGGGCTGTTCAGCGAAGGCCTGCTGGCGTTCGACGGCGACGGGCGGATTAGCGCGGTCAACCAGAGTGCGATGAACCTGTTGGGCCGCACTCGGGCGAATTTGCTCGGGCAGCCGGTCGAGGCGTTTTTCGATTGCCGGCTGGATGAACTGCTCGGCCGCGCCAGTCCGCAACCGAGTGCCAGCTGGCCGTTGCGGGCGCGCAATGGGCGGGCCTTGTTCGCCATGCTGCGGGGTGTGCCGCGCAGCGTACCGATGCCTATAGCACGACCGACTCTGGCTGGGCCTGCCGTGGCTGCGCCGTCTCTATGCCTGGGCGATGCGGCGCTGCAAAGCGATTTTCGCCGGGCCTTGCGGGTCTTCGAGCGCGATGTGCCGTTGCTGATTAATGGCGAGACCGGCTCCGGTAAAGAAGCCTTTGCCAAGGCCGTTCACCAGGCCAGCTCACGGGCCGACAAGGCGTTCGTCGCGCTGAACTGCGCGGCGATTCCCGAGACGCTGATCGAGAGCGAGCTGTTCGGCTATCGTGGTGGCAGCTTCACCGGCGCGCGTAAGGAAGGCATGCGCGGTAAGTTGCAGCAGGCCGATGGCGGCACCTTGTTCCTCGACGAAATCGGCGATATGCCGCTGGCGCTGCAAACCCGCTTGCTGCGGGTGCTGGAAGATCGCCTGGTGGTGCCGATCGGGGGCGAGCCGCAAGAAGTGAATGTGCGCATCATCAGCGCGACTCACCGCGAGCTGGGCGAGCGGGTGCAGGCCGGCACCTTCCGCGAAGACCTGTTTTACCGGCTCAACGGGCTGGTGCTCAATCTGCCGTCGTTGCGCGCGCGCACCGATCGGCTGGAGTTGCTCGAGCATCTGCTGGCGGAAGAGGCGCGCGGGCAGAACATTTATCTGGAGGACAGCGCCCGTCAGGCCCTGCTCGACTATGCCTGGCCCGGCAATGTCCGCCAGCTGCGTAACGTGCTGCGCACGCTGACGGCTCTCTGTGAGGATGACTGCGTACGCCTGGCGGATCTACCGCTGGAAATCCGTCAGGCCCTGCCGCAGGCGTCGGAGCATGAGACGAACTCGGCCAGTCCGCTGGAAGATGCTGAGCGCTCTGCCTTGCTCGCGGCATTGGAAGGCCAGCGCTGGCACATGACGCGCGCGGCGGAGCAGTTGGGCATCAGTCGCAATACGCTGTATCGCAAGCTGCGCAAACATGCGATTGCGCGGGATCAGCACACCTGAGTGCGTGTCCCCGGGCGCGCAGTGGCAAAGCGCAAAACCTGTAGGCGCCCACGCGCATTTAGGTCGTAGGCTGGGTAGAGCGTTAGCGAAACCCAGCATTTGCAGCGATTGAGCCGGGTTTCGCCCGCAGGGCTCTACCCAGCCTACAACTGCTGCCATTCCCCTACCGTCCAGTGACAGCGCTCTGGCCCCCCATGGTTGCGTGCGGTAACCTGCCGGCCAGTTTCTTCGGGCTGCGCCGCCCGCTTTCGAGGTCGCCTTCAAGGTAAATCATGCACATCCATATTCTGGGCATTTGCGGCACCTTCATGGGCTCGCTGGCCGTTCTCGCGAAAGAGCTGGGCCATCGGGTGACCGGTTCCGACGCCAACGTTTACCCGCCGATGAGCACCCAGTTGCAGGCTCAAGGCATCGAGCTGACTCAGGGCTACGATCCCGCCCAGCTGGAGCCGGCGCCGGACCTGGTGGTGATCGGCAACGCCCTGTCGCGCGGTAACCCGGCGATCGAATATGTGCTGAACAAGGGCTTGCCCTATGTCTCCGGGCCGCAGTGGCTGGCCGACCATGTGCTGCAAGGGCGCTGGGTGTTGGCGGTGGCCGGCACGCACGGCAAGACCACCACCAGCGGCATGCTCGCCTGGGTGTTGGAATACGCTGGCATGAGCCCGGGCTTTTTGATCGGCGGGGTGCCGCAGAATTTTGCCGTGTCCGCACGCCTCGGTGGCACGCCGTTCTTCGTGGTCGAGGCCGATGAGTACGACAGCGCCTTCTTCGACAAGCGGTCGAAGTTCGTCCATTACCGTCCGCGCACCGCAATCCTGAATAACCTGGAGTTCGATCACGCCGACATCTTCCCTGATCTGGCGGCCATCGAGCGACAGTTCCATCATCTGGTGCGCACCATCCCGAGCGACGGCCTGGTGATCTATCCGCAGGCCGAGACCGCGCTCAAGCGGGTGATCGAGATGGGCTGCTGGACGCCAGTGCAGACCACCGGTGATGCCGGTCAATGGCAGGCCAAATTGCTCAGCGAAGACGGTTCGCGTTTCGAGGTGCTGTTCGACGGTGCGCTGCAAGGCGTGGTCGAGTGGCAACTGACCGGCCAACACAACGTCGCCAACGCCTTGGCCTGCCTGGCTGCCGCGCGCCATGTCGGCGTGGTGCCGGGGCAAGGCATCGCCGCGCTGAGCGAGTTCAAGAATGTCAAACGGCGGATGGAGAAGGTCGCCGAGGTCAACGGCATCACGATCTATGACGACTTCGCCCATCACCCGACGGCGATTGCCACCACCCTCGACGGTCTGCGCAAGCGGGTGGGCGACGCCAAGCTGATTGCGATCATCGAACCACGCTCCAATTCGATGAAGCTCGGTGCACACCGCGACGGCTTGCCGGACTCGGTCAAGCAGGCCGATCAGGTGTTCTGGTTCGCGCCGGCCAACCTCGGTTGGGATCTGGCGGCGACCACGGCGACCTGCGCGGTGCCCTCGCAGGTGTGTGATTCGCTGGAGGCGATCATCGCCGCAGTTAAAGCCCAGGCGCAGCCGGGCACTCAGGTGGTGATCATGAGTAACGGTGGTTTCGGCGGCCTGCACGGCAAGCTCGCCACGGCCCTGGAGAGCTGAGATGAGCGGTCCGGAACGCATCACCCTGGCCATGACCGGCGCCTCCGGCGCTCAGTACGGCCTGCGCCTGCTCGATTGTCTGGTACAGGAAGAACGTGAGGTGCATTTCCTGATTTCCAAGGCGGCGCAGTTGGTGCTGGCCACGGAGACGGACGTGACCCTGCCGACTAAACCGCAGGCGATGCAGGCGTTTCTCAGCGAGTACACCGGAGCGGCGGCGGGGCAGATTCGCGTGTACGGCAAGGAAGACTGGATGGCCCCAGTGGCCTCCGGCTCCGGTGCGCCCAGCGCGATGGTGATAGTGCCGTGCTCGACTGGCACACTCTCGGCCATCGCCACGGGGGCCTGCAATAACCTGATCGAGCGTGCGGCGGATGTGGTGCTGAAAGAGCGCCGGCAACTGATTCTGGTGCCGCGCGAGGCGCCGTTCTCCAGCATTCATCTGGAGAACATGCTCAAGCTGTCGAACCTCGGTGCGGTGATCCTGCCGGCGGCGCCGGGCTTCTACCATCAGCCGCAGACCATCGATGACCTGATCGACTTCGTTGTCGCACGGATCCTCAACGTCCTCAACATCCCGCAGGATATGCTGCCGCGTTGGGGCGAGCACCATTTGAGCAGTGATGATTAGGCTTCTGTTGATTCTGCTGCTGGCGGGCAACCTATTCGGTTGCGCAACCGCACGCACGTTGAACGCGGCCAAGCCTGGCGCGCCGCTGGTGTATGCCGGGACGCGCCTGGATTGGTACTCGCTGAATGGCGGCTGCTGTCCGCTGGATCGTTTTGGTGCCGAGGCGCCGAAGTACGCGGGCTTCGACCTGCCCGCCAGCGCGTTGCTGGATACTCTGCTGCTACCGCTTTCGCTGGCGGCGGCGCTGGGTATCGATTTGGGTGTGTCGGGCGGGTATTAGCGATCTTGCGATCTAGAGCCGATCAATCGGCCCAGCCGGAATAGACATAGGTCATCGGCTTGGGGCCTTTCAGGTAGCGGGTGTCCAGCTCACCGATGTGAAAGCCGCCGGCGCTGAGCAGCGCCGGAATATCACGGTTCAAGTGGCAGCCACCGGCCAACGGTTTCCACAGCGGTGTCAGCCGATTCTGCCAGCGCACCACCGGCAGATCCGGCGCCAAACCATGTTCGCAAAACAGCAGGCGACCGCCGGGTTTGAGCACTCGGCGCATCTCTTGCAGTGCCGCCACGGCATCCGGAATCGTACACAGGGTAAAGGTGCAAACGATGCTGTCGAAGCTGGCAGCGGCGGCCTGGATCTGTCCCAGCTCCAGCGGGATCATCTCGACCGCAATGGCTATCCGGGCCGCGCGTTCGCGGGCCAAGGTTTGCATTTCGGCCGCCGGGTCGACGCCGACAATCCTGCTCACTTTGGCCGGGTCATAAAATTCGAGATTCAGGCCGCTACCAATGCCGATCTCCAGCACCCGCCCGTGGGCCTGCGGGACAATCTTCGAACGGGCCTTCATCACTGCGCCCATGCCGCAGGCGAAGTCGATCAGGTGCGGCAGGATGTGACGGCTGTAGAGACCCATAGGTAATTCCGCTAGTCGACGGGAGCATGACCATAGCAAGCTCGGCTGTCGGCGGCTGCGGGCTATTCGGTCAAAGTGGCGGATGCTGAATCAGGTTTTTTCATCCAGGCGCTAACACGGCCGACTCGCTTAAGCGTCTTCAGCGTCTTCAGCGTCCCAGGCCTGCTCGGAGTTGTCAGCCGTCACCCCGGACAGGCACTTGAGCTCGTGCGTGCCGCTGCTGCCTGTGAGGTTCCAGCTCTGCGTCGCCGGCGAGAAGGTCGCGGCCAGCAGTTCGGCTCGGGAGAACTGCCATTTGCGCAGGGTGCGCCCGTCCATGCACTCAATCGCCAGCGCGCGCTCGGCGTTCTGCTGGGCGTCCAGGGCCAGCTCGAACTGCCAGGCGTACAGGCCATCAATCTCAAGCATGTCGGCCGCTTCAAGCGCGACGAGGAGGTTTGCGGGAGAGGTGCTCATGGTGCGGGATCTCATCTGAAAATTAACTGACGCCGTGCACGTCAGGAGAATTGTGCGGTGTCTCGAAGGATTGAAGTTTTACACCCGGGTGACGGGTGCGTTTAGCGTCCGAGCTTTCTGAGCTCGTCCGACTCGACGATGCGCACCCCGTCCTGTTCTTCCAGGGCTAAGCGCCAGAGCGCGCGGGCCAGGGTGCAGGCATGGATGCCGCGATATTTGCCTGGAGCCCAGCGCATCAGCGGTGCGGCCAGGCGTTCGCCGAGGCGGAACTCGTTTCGGGTGCCCAGCAGCAGGGACGGTCGGGCGATCGTCAGTTGCGGCCAGTCCTGCGCCTTCAAGGCTTCTTCAAGCTCGCCTTTGACGCGGTTGTAGAACACCGAGGAGTTGGCGTCGGCCCCTAGCGCACTGATCACCAGGAAGTGTCGGGCGCCGAGGGCGCGGGCACGTTGGCTGACCGCCAGTACCAGGTCGTGATCGACTGCGCGGAAGGCTTCCTGCGAGCCGGCCTGTTTCAGCGTGGTGCCGAGGCAGCAGAAGGCTGTATCCAGCAGGCCGGTCAGCAGTGGCAGCAAGGCCGGCAGCTCGCCCAGCGGGTTATCCAGGCGTGGATGCTCAGCCAGTGGCCGTCGGGTCGGCGCCAGCACGCGCGTCACCGTTGGTTCGTTGAGCAGGCGATCGAGCAAGTGCTCGCCAGTCAGGCCGGTGGCACCGGCGAGCAGGATATGCTGGGGCGTCAGGTACATGAATTGTGTCTCTCCGCAGTTACAGGTGAGTCTAGTGCCTGCCGCTGGTTTTGTCGGTTGTGGTTGCTGTGAATGCGTGCTCGGCTTGGCTTTCACGCAGCTTGCGCCAGTGTGCCAGCACCGCTTTCGGTGCCCAGATCTGTGGCTCTGAGGGTTCGAAGCCTTCGGCTTTTTCGCGCTCGGCGACCTTGGCTTTGGCCAGGCTGAAAGCCCGTTGCAGATCATCGGTTTGGCTCAAGGCTTCGGCGAACAGGGCGCGACCGAAATAGGTAAAGTCATTTTCCTCCGAGCAGCCGAAGGACACCCGGTCGCTACGCGCCGCCGTCATCACCAGGGTCTTGTCGTCTTTCAGCGGCGGGATAAAGCCGCCGGAGAAACACGCCGAAATCACCACGACCTTGTGCCGATCCTTGAGCGGTTGCAGCAGCGCGGCCAGTTCGCTGGCCGGCAGGTCGGCCAGTTGCAGGCGCGGCTGATCAAGGCTCAGCTCATGGCTGCGCGAGCCGTGGCTGGTCAGGTAGATGAAGATCAGGTCTTCCGGGCCGCTGCGTTGGGCTAGCGCGCGCACCGCACGGGTCAGGCTCTCGCGGGTTGCCAGCGGGCGGTCGGCGAGATGGTCGCGGTGGTTGGCCAGCGTAATCTGGCCGCGTGCGCCGAAGCGCTCGCCGAGCAGTTGGTTGACGTAGTCGGCTTCGCGCATAAACACGCTCTGCTTGCCGTCACCGGCGAGGGTCAGGCTGTAGAGCTCAAGTGCCGGGGTGGAGGCGGGAAGCGCAGCGATGGCTTGTTCAAGCAAGTGACCTTGTTCCAGTAGGCCGACCTCTAGCGGATCGGGCAGGGCCTTGCCCTGACTATCACGCAAGCGCAGCCCGTGCTGCCAGATACCCGCCTGCACGGTGCCGTCGGCCAAGGTCAGGCTGCCGCGGCCATCGTAGCTGCCATAGGCAAAGTGGCCTTGGTAGACGCTGCCGTCGGCGAGTGTCAGGCGGCCTTCGCCGTGGTAACCCCAGTCGTGGAACATGCCTTCATAGTGGCTGCCGTCGGCGCTGTGGTATTCGCCTTTGCCGCTCAGCGCCCCCCCGGCGAATTGACCCAGCCAGACGTCGCCGTCGGCATTCTCGTAGCGGCCCTTACCGTGGAACTGGTTGTCGCGAAAGCCACCGTTGTAGAAGTCGCCGGCGCTGCTTTTGTAGCTGCCCGTGCCGTTCAGTTGGCCCTGCACGAAGTTGCCGCTGAACTGATTGCCGCTGTCGTCGATCAGCAGGCCTTCGCCGCTGGGTTGCCCCTGCACGAAGCGGCCCTGGAAACTGCTGCCGTCGGCCCGTTCGAGTTTGCCGAGGCCTTGGTAGCGATCCTGCTTGAACTCGCCGCGGTAGCTCAGGCCACCTTGCTTGAGGGTCCCTTCGCCGTCCATCCGGGCCTGTTTGAAGCCACCCTCGTAGGTGCTGCCGTCGCTGTAGGTGAGCTTGCCTTGGCCATCGAACAGGCCCTGGTGGAACTCGCCGACGTAGGACTCGCCACTCGGCCCCTGCCATTTGCCGGGGCCTTCCGGTTGGCCGTCCTTGAACTGGCCTTGGAACCAGCTGCCATTGGCGTAATCCACTCGGCCTGGGCCCTGCAATAAACCGTTGACTACTTCCCCGCGATAACGGCCGCCATCCGGCAGCACGGCATTCGGTGGGGTCAGCGGCTCGCCCTCACCGCAGGCGGCGAGTAGCGCGAGGGCCAGTGGGACCAAGAGGGCAAGAAATAGGCGGCGCATGCGAGACATCCAGGTCGAAGAGCCTGTCGGGCTTGGGAATCGCTGAAGTATGCCGTAAAGCCGTTGGTGCGCGTGCTGTGCGATCACAACTTGGAAACGAAAACGGGGTGCAGCAACAGTGTTGCTACACCCCGTTGTGACCGTTATGACTTAGACGAAACAGAGGGTCAGCGGCTCGGCGATATAGGCCGGTTTCTCCTGGCCTTCGATCTCCAGCACGACCTTGGCTTTGAGCAGCCATTGGCCGGGGTTTTTCTCGTTGGCATCGGTCAGGGTTACGATCAGCCGAACCTTGGAATTGACCTTGACCGGCTGGATGAAGCGCACGCTGTCCAGGCCATAGTTGACCGCCATTTTCAGGCCCTGAGGCATGATCATGATCTTTTCCATCAGCATCGGCACCAACGACAGCGAGAGGAAGCCATGGGCGATGGTGGTGCCGAACGGGGTCAGCTTGGCTTTCTCCGGGTCGACGTGAATGAACTGATGGTCGCCGGTGCATTCGGCGAATTGATTGATGCGCTCTTGGTCGATGGTCAGCCAGTCGGAACGGCCCAGTTCCTTGCCAACATAATCCTTGAGTTCTGCAACGGGTACGAACGGCATAGATACTCCTTGAGGAGACGGGTTTTGTTGTTTTTTGAATTAATGTCTCGTGGGGGCCTAGATCATCATGCGCCGTGCATGGGGTCAAGCCTGGATCGCTACGGCGAATGGCGAGTTATAGCGGTTTGTTTAGCATGCTTATAATGGCCGGGCTTGCAGCCTGTGTGAAAATTGCTGCGCTCGGTTATACGGCCTGTTACGAGCCGCGGCGCGATTCTTTGGCGCAAACTGAGAAAGCTAAATCCGCTGCCGGCGACCCTTGAGAGGGATGTCTGGCTTGATCTTGCAGGACGCGACAGCGGCCTGGATTTAGCCCGCATAGCCCTGCCGCGCCGTGATGTTGAATGGCTCGCTGTGACCTGAATCGGAGACTCTCATGCTGCTACGCGGCCTGACCTGGCTGGTGCTGTTCCAATTGCTCGGCACCGCGATCAATGCGTTGCTTTTGCCCATGCTGCCCGGGCCGATCATCGGTCTGCTGTTGTTGTTGGTGTTCCTGGTGCAGCGTGGCGAGGTGAGCGAGCCGTTGACGTTGGCGGCCTCCAGCTTGTTGCGCTATCTGCCGCTGTTGTTGGTGCCCGCAGCGGTGGGCGTAATGGTGTATGCCAAGGCGATTGCCGCAGATTTCTGGGCGGTGGTGGGGGCGTTGAGCTTGTCGCTGCTATTGTCCTTGGTCTTCGCCGGTTGGCTGATGCAGAAGCTGATCGAGCGTCAAGCGCGCCGGCGGGAGGACACATGAGCCTTGACTGGCATGGCGCCTGGCAGGCGCTGATCCACCATCCGCTGTTCGGGGTCGGGGTGACCCTCGGTGCTTATCAACTGGCACTGAGCGCCTACGAGAAAACCCGCTGGGTGTTTTTGCAGCCGGTGCTGGTATCGATGCTCGCAGTGATCGGCGTTTTGCTGGCATGCGGCCTGAGCTATGCCGAGTACCGTGAAAGCGCCAAGGTGCTGACCATCTTCCTCGGTCCGGCGACCGTGGCGCTGGCGGTGCCGCTGTTTCTTAACTTGCGGCGGATCCGTCAATTGTTCTGGCCAACCTTGCTGACCCTGGTGGTCGGCGGGGTTGTGGCGACTGTATTGGGCGTGGCGCTGGCCTGGTTGTTTGGCGCCGAGCATATGATGCTGATGAGCATGGCGCCGAAGTCGGTGACTTCACCCATTGCGATGTTGGTGGCCGATCAGATTGGCGGCATCGCCGCCCTGGCTGCGGTATTCGTGCTGATCACCGGGGTGATTGGCGCGATTCTCGGTCCGGAACTGCTACGCCGCTGTGGAGTGCACCATCACGCCGCGCAAGGCATGGCCCTGGGCCTGACCGCGCATGCGGTCGGCACCTCGCGGGCGCTACAGGAAAGCGAAGAGTGTGGCGCCTTTGCCGCGTTGGCGATGAGTTTGATGGGGGTGGCCACGGCAGTGTTGCTACCGTTAGTAGTAGCTTTGCTGGTGTGATTACCCTGCTGCCTTGTGCCGGCGGGTCTGACTGGTGCGAGGGAGCGGGCCGCGGAAGAAGGAGCATTTGATGAAGTTGCCGTTGTTTCCCCTTAATGCGGTGTTATTCCCGGGTTGCGTGCTCGATTTGCAAATTTTCGAGGCGCGCTACCTGGATATGATCAGCGCCTGCATGAAGCGCGGCGAAGGTTTTGGTGTGGTCTGCATTCTTGACGGTGAAGAGGTCGGCGAGGCTGCCGAGCGCTTCGCCGCAATCGGTTGTGAGGCGCTGATCCGCGATTGGCAGCAGCGCCCGAATGGTTTGCTGGGGATTCGGGTCGAAGGTGCGCGGCGTTTCAAGGTTAGCCGCGCCGAAGTGCAGCGCGATCAGCTGACCACGGCCGATATCGACTGGCTGGATGAGGTCGATGAGTGCCCATTGCTGCCCGAACACGCCGATTTGGCCGCTCTATTAAGCGCCCTGGCCGAACACCCGATGGTCGCCGAGTTGGGCATGGGCGGGCTGGTGACGGGGCAACAGGCATTGGCGTACCAGCTTGCGTATTTATTGCCTTTTACCGCGCAGCAGAAGCTGGAGCTGTTGGTGCTGGCCGATCCGCAACAACGCCTGGCGCATATTCAGCGGCTGTTGGATCAGTTGCAGGGCGAGATGATTGCGTAGGCTGGGTAGAGCGAAGCGAAACCCAGCTCATACCCCGCTGGGTTTCGCTTCGCTCTACCCAGCCTACAGATACCGGTAGGTAAGCGAATCGCTCGATCTCAATAGCGGTACTGCAACAACGCTGCCGGCAGTGCCCAGGTTGCAATGGCGCCGAGCAGGCCCAGGCAGGCGGGTAGAATCAGCCACCAGACGCGCGGCGGCAGCGCTGCCAGCGGAATTTTCCACTGCGTCAGGGTCAGGCTCAGCGCACAGACGCCAGTCGCCAGCAGCGCGCCGGCGATGATGTCGGTTGGCCAGTGCACGCCCAGATACACCCGTGACAGCGCGATCGCCAGCGCCGGCAGGCTTGCCAGCAGCAGCCAGGTAAGCCGTAGACGTGCCGGTTGGCCGCGACCGGCCAAGACCCCCAGCACCAGAAAAAACGCGAAAGAGGCGGAGCTATGCCCGCTGGGCAGACTGAAGCTGTGCAGTGGCTCGAGCAGGACTTCCGGGCGCGCACGGGCGATCAGCAGCTTTAGGGTCTGATTGGCCACGGCGGTGCCGAGCAGGGTGCTGGCGGCGAACAGCAGCTCCCGCGATTGCCGGGTCAGTAGCAATAGCAGGCCCAGCAAGATACCGACGCTTAGCTGGGTATTGAGGTCGCCAAGGCGGGTAATCAACACCATCACGCTATCCAGGCTTGGATGGCGCTGTTCCTGCACCAGGGTCATCAGGCCTTGATCGAGTTGCGCCAGGCGCGGCCAGCCGATGAACAGCACGAGCAGAATCGACAGGCTCAACCCTGCCGCGAGCGCAGTGGCCCAGCGCTGATTGCGCAGGATGCTGTGAATGCTCACCGCGAGGAACAGCGTCAAGCTGAGCGCTACCGTGGCGGCCTCGCCCCAGAAGCCTTCCGGCAACGGCAAGCGCATGGCGGCGCCGGTGGCCCAGCCGGGCAAAAGGTAGGCGACCGACCAGCCGGCAGCGGCGATCAGGCTGATCACGATAAAACGACCGAGTGGCATGTCGAGCATGCCGGCGACCATCGGCAGCATCGGTCGCAGCGGGCCGATATAGCGGCCGACTAGCAGGCTGGCCACGCCATAGCGCTGGAAGTACTGCTCGGCCCCGATGAGCCATTCCGGGTGGTGGCGCAGCAGCGGCAGACGGCGGATGTTTTGATGGAAGCGGCGGCCCAAGGCATAGGACAGGGCGTCGCCGAGCAACCCGCCGGTGTAGGCGAGCAGCAGGGTTTCACCCAGGCTCAGGGCGCCGCTGCCGGCCAGTACGGCGATGGCGAACAGCAGCACAGTGCCTGGCACGATGATGCCGGCGATAGCCAGGCATTCGATGCAAGCCACCAGGAAAATACTCAGGCCGAGCCATTCCGGGTGAGCACTTAGCCAGCCAGTCAGGCTGTTGAGCCACTCGCTCATGGGTTTGACTCCTGACTGAGCAGTTGCTGATTGATAAGATGCTGATTAATTAAATAGAAATCACGTTGCTCGACTTGGCCGCGGCGCAGCGGGTTGCGCGTGCAGTGGCGAGTGTAGGCCGCGTCGACGAAGCGGTAGAGCAAGTGCCCATCGCGCCCGCGCGGTATGCCCAGGCGGGTGGTCTGGATAATCTGCTCGGGCGTCTCGCCGACGTCTTCGACGAACAGCCGCTGCCAGTCGAAGCGTTGTGCGTCCCAGGCCGGCACCTTCAGGCCGAGGGCTTTGCACAGCAGCGTCTGGCCAGCGCAGAGCTTGTTTAGCGGGCGCGCTCGCCCTTGTGCATCGGGGTTGTTGCGTTGCATCTGCGCCAGGCTGTCGGGGCCACTCTGGGCATCGAGATAGGGGTAAGCCGACTTGATCAGCACTGCATTGCCTGCCCCCTGGGCGCTGAAGTTCAGCGAGTCGCCACCACGGGCGTAATACATGTAGATGTGCCCGCCATCGAGAAACAACGCGCGGCGTTTCTCGGTGTAGCCGAGCGAGGCATGGCTGCCTCTTTCTGCGCAGTAGTAAGCCTCGGTCTCGATGATTCGCGCTGCCAGCCAGAGTTCGCCCATGCGGTGACGGATGACTTTGCCGAGCAAGGCGCGGGCGACGGTTTGCGCATCACGGTCGAAAAAGGCGTCGGGTAAGGGGCGTGCATTCGGCCACGGCAAATTACTCGACCAAGGCAAACCATTCGACAAGGACAAACTAAGGGTGGGATCGCTAGGCATGTGCTGTCATCGCTGGGTGGCAGGGCATAGGCTGGGGCGATCATAACAATTTAGAGTGCCTCTCATGAGCCGCCATGCCCGCACGGACAGTGCCCATATCAGCCCTAGTGCGCATTACACCGGCTATGTCTGGTATCGCCACCAGTTGGCTGATCCGGCGTTCGCCACCACCTTCGGGCGCTGGGTACATGGCCTGTTGGCGCCGATCACCTGGGGCGCGCGGGTCGGTTTCGGCCTGGATATCGAAAACTTTCTGCTGCAACGCCATTTGCTGATCGACGCGCGTTTGACCGCGGCCATCGAGCAAGGCGGCGTGCGCCAGGTGGTGGAAATCGCCTGTGGACTGTCGCCACGTGGTCAGCGTTTTTGCCAGCGCTACCCTGAGCTGCGTTACCTGGAGGCGGATTTGCCGGCAATGGCCGCGCGCAAACGCCTGCTGTTGCACAGCGAGGGCTGGTTGAATGGTCTGCATCAGGTGCAATCGGTGAATATCCTCGCCGAGCAGGGCGCGCAGAGCTTGACTGCTTTGTTCGCAGGGTTGGATCACAACGAGCCGGTGCTGGTGATTACCGAGGGGCTGGTCAATTACTTCGAACGGCCGGTGATTGAAGGTTTTTGGACGCGCTTGGCCCAGCAGCTCAACCAGTTCCCGCAGGGGACCTACCTCACCGAGCTCTATCCGGACTTGCGCGAGCATCCGCGTTACCGGCAATTGCGTTGGGGTGTTGGCTTGGTCGGCCGGTTGACGCGCGGCAACTATCCGCTGCACTACCGCAATGCCGAGGAAATCGTCGCGGCCTTTAGCAACTGTGGGTTTCGCGCGACCCAGGTGCTCGATCCCAGTGAGCATGGCGCCGCCCTTGGCTTACCGCCGATGTCACTGCCAAGCTTGGTGCGGGTGATTGAAGCGCGGGTGTGAAGTGCGCTTGAGCGACGACCTTAGGCGCAGGCTACCGCTGGCAGAGCGGGCGGGGTGACTAGCTCCGCCAGCGCTGCACTGGCCTGCGCGTCGGTATGCGAAAAGACCAGCGCCAAACCATTCGTGCTAAGACGTAGCGGTAATAGCGGTAGCGCCGGCAACCCGGGCAGTTGTAGTTGCCAACCACGCAGCGGTGGCGCGGCCGGTAAGTCGCCCTGCAACAAGCCACCGAAGAAGCCCAGCTCGGCTACCTCGACGGCCCACTCGCCAGCCTCGGCGTGAGTCAGGCGGGCGCGACGATTAAGCGGTGGGCGACGGGCTTCATGGCGTTTCTCCAGCTGCAACAGCTGGCTGCGGGCCAGACGGGTGCTGCCAGGGCTGACCAGCGGTAGCGGCTCCCCGCGCAGAAACGGGCTATAGAGGCTGGCGCAGGCGCTCCGGCGTTCGAACTGGGCGAGGTGGTCGGCGTCGTGAATCAGTACGCAATCGGCATCGGCGCAGGCCGCAGCGAAGCTGGCGTGCTCCCAGGGTTGGGTGAAGTGATCGTATTCGCCGGCGAGGACCAGCGTCGGGCACGCCGGGTGTTGCGCAAACCCTTGAAAACCAAGCAGGCGCAGGCTGTTTTGCCGGTAGCGTTCCACCTCGGTCGGCGACAGTCGCTGCATCTGTCGCAGCAGGGCTTTGCGAAATACCGGCGAAACCCCGGTTTCGTTGAGGCGCAGAGGGTTCAGCAGGCCGGTCAGCGCGCCTTGGGCAAAGGCGGCGGTCTGGCCTTCGGCCAGCAGGGCCAGACCTTCCTCCAGCAGGCGACGCGCACCAGGTCGGCCAAAGGCGGTGATCCCGGCCAGCAGCAGGCGTGCGCAGCGCTGCGGATGGCGCACAGCAAACAGCGCCGCCAGCGCCGAGCCATAGGACAGGCCGATCGGCATCAACGGCGGCAGTTGCAGTTCTGCGGCGAAGGCGGCGATCAGGTCGGCTAACTCCTCCAGGCCAAGTTCTGGCGCCAGTTGCAGGTTGCAACCCTGGCTAGGCAGGTCGAGGAGGATCACCGGGTGTTCGGCGAGCAGTTCA
The DNA here is from genome assembly GCF_003596405.1 of Pseudomonas cavernicola. Classification (NCBI taxonomy): domain Bacteria; kingdom Pseudomonadati; phylum Pseudomonadota; class Gammaproteobacteria; order Pseudomonadales; family Pseudomonadaceae; genus Pseudomonas; species Pseudomonas cavernicola. The sequence continues at coordinate 375,689 of NZ_QYUR01000002.1, read as the reverse complement.
CCGACTTCGCCGGTGAAGGAGCGAAAGCTTTGAAAGGCGCCGCCGAGCAGCAGCACCGGCGCGCGCGGGTCGTCGGCGCGGGTCGCATACGCCTGGTAGTGCAGGCGCCAGCAGCCCAGCTCGAGTGTTTCGGTGGCGCTACTGAGTAGCGTGGCGCTGTAGTCAGTGCGGTAACGCATGGCGAGCACTCCGGCGGCGTCTTGTTGTTATTCGGTAAACGGGTATGCGGCACATTGTTATGCGGCAAACGGGGCCTGGTTGATTGGCGCTAGGTTGAAGGTAAACATCAGCAAGGCTTTTGTTTACCCAACCTTCGGGCGGCGCTGAACCCTGGGTGTCACCGTCTCGCCGATCGGGCCTGGCGGCAGCGGCTATGGGCGTTACCGCAGGCGGTATTGGGACGAGCTGTTTACCACCCGCCCGACGCCGCTGGGCGTGGGGCGGCTGCGCCGCTATAATCAGCCGCTTTCCTCATTGCCAGACCACCGAGACCATGACTGAGTCCGTGCTCGACTATATGACCCGCCTGGGCCGCGCCGCGCGCGAAGCCTCTCGCGTGGTGGCCCGCGCCAGCACCGCGCAGAAGAACCGTGCCCTGCAAGCCGCCGCTGCCGCCCTCGACGCGGCGCGCTCGGAGCTGTCCGCGGCCAACGAACAAGACCTCGCCGCTGGCCGTGCCAATGGTCTGGAGCCGGCACTGCTGGAGCGCCTGGCGCTGACTCCGGCGCGGATCGACGGGATGATCGAAGGCCTGCGCCAGGTCGCCGCGCTACCCGACCCGGTCGGCGCCATCCGAGACATGAGCTACCGCCCATCGGGCATCCAGATCGGCAAGATGCGCGTGCCGCTTGGGGTGATCGGCATCATTTATGAGTCGCGACCGAACGTGACCATCGACGCTGCCAGCCTGTGCCTGAAGTCCGGCAACGCCACCATCCTGCGTGGCGGCTCGGAAGCGATTCATTCCAATCGGGCGATTGCCGCCTGCATACAGCGTGGCCTGGCCGACGCCGGTTTGCCGGCTGCCGCCGTGCAAGTGGTGGAAACCACCGATCGTGCCGCCGTTGGTGCGTTGATCAGCATGCCGGAATTCGTCGATGTGATAGTCCCGCGTGGCGGCAAAGGCTTGATCGAGCGCATCAGTCGCGATGCGCGGGTGCCAGTGATCAAGCACTTGGATGGTATCTGCCACGTGTATGTGGACGCCCAGGCCGACCTGGCTAAGGCGCAGAAGATTGCTTTCAACGCCAAGTGTTACCGCTACGGCATCTGCGGAGCGATGGAGACCTTGCTGGTGGATCAGGCTGTCGCCGCGGATTTCCTGCCGGCGATGGCGGCCGAGTTTCGCGCCAAAGGCGTCGAGCTGCGCGGTTGTGAGCGGACACGCGCGTTGATCGAGGCGGTGCCGGCAACCGAGGAAGACTGGAGCACCGAGTACCTGGCGGCGATTCTGTCGATTCGGGTGGTCGATGGTCTGGATCAGGCTATCGAGCACATCAATCACTATGGCTCGCACCACACCGACTCGATCGTTACCGAGCATCAAGGTCAGGCGCGGCGTTTTCTCGCCGAGGTCGACTCCAGTTCGGTGATGTTGAATACCCCGACCTGCTTCGCCGATGGCTTCGAGTATGGCCTGGGTGCCGAGATCGGCATTTCCACCGATAAACTGCACGCCCGTGGGCCGGTCGGTCTGGAAGGTCTGACCTGCGAGAAGTACGTGGTGATCGGCGACGGTCAGTTGCGTGGCTAAAAAAGTCGGGATTTTCGGTGGCACCTTCGATCCGATCCATATCGGCCACCTGCGCGGCGCGCTGGAAGTGGCGGAGCAGCTCGGTTTCGAAGAGCTGCGCCTGATTCCCAGCGCGCGTCCGCCGCACCGCGATACGCCGCAAGTGTCCGCTGCCGATCGGCTGGCGATGGTCGAGCAGGCGGTAGCCGGAGTGCCGCCGTTGAAGGTGGATGATCGCGAGCTGAAACGCGACATGCCGTCCTACAGCATCGACACCCTGGAGTCCCTGCGGACCGAACTGGCGGCCGCGGATCAATTGTTTCTGTTGTTGGGTTGGGATGCCTTTTGCGGGCTACCGACCTGGCATCGCTGGGAAGAGCTGCTTGAACACTGCCATATCCTGGTATTGCAACGCCCGGATGCCGACAGCGAGGCGCCGGAAGCGCTACGCGACTTGCTGGCGGCGCGCAGTGTCAGCGACCCGCAGGTCCTGAGCGGGCCGAGCGGGCAGATCGCTTTCGTTTGGCAGACACCCTTAGCGGTGTCCGCTACCCAGATCCGGAATCTGCTGGCCAGCGGAAAGTCGGTGCGTTTTCTGGTGCCCGACGCGGTACTGGCCTATATCCATGCGCACGGGCTGTACCGTGCGCCGAACTGAACACGAGATAAACGAGTCATCTATGAAGAACAAAGCAATGCAAAGCGAAGAGCTGGTCAAACTGGCCATCGCCGCCCTGGAAGACATCAAGGCACAGGACATCACCACGATTGATGTGCGCGAGAAAACCAGCATCACCGACTTCATGGTGATTGCCAGCGGTACCTCCAGCCGCCACGTGAAGTCGTTGGTCGACAACGTGCTGGAAAAGGTCAAAGAAAAGGGCGTGCGCCCGCTCGGTAGCGAAGGCCTGGATACGGGCGAGTGGGCGCTGCTCGACCTGGGCGATGTGGTGGTGCACGTGATGCAGGTCGCCACCCGGCAGTTCTACGACCTCGAGCGTCTCTGGCAGGGTGCCGAGCAGAGCCGTGCGCATCACAGTTCCGAGCAGCTCAATCCTGAGCAAGAGTAAGGTCGTCCGTTGCGCCTGCGTCTGATCGCCGTTGGTTCGCGGATGCCGCGTTGGGTGGAGGATGGTTGGCAGGAATATGCCAAGCGTTTGCCCGCCGAGCTGCCGCTGGAGCTGGTGGAAATCCCCTTGAATACGCGTGGCAAGAATGCCGACGTGGCCCGCCTGATCCGTCAGGAGGGCGAAGCCATGCTGGCGAAAGTGCAGCCGGGCGAGCGGATCGTCACGCTTGAGGTAGAAGGGCGCCCGTGGAGTACCGAGCAGTTGGCGGTCGAGCTGGATCGCTGGCGCCTGGATGCGCGCACCGTCAACTTGATGGTCGGCGGCCCCGAGGGGCTGGCGCCCGAGGTACAGGCCCGCAGCGAGCAGCGCTGGTCGCTGTCGCCGCTGACCTTGCCGCATCCACTGGTGCGTATCTTGATCGGCGAACAGATTTATCGCGCCTGGACCGTGCTGTCCGGGCACCCTTATCACAAGTAAGAGGCTCTAGAGCCTAGTTATGCCGCAGCCGATTCGCCTGAAGGACCACGAGAAAGACGCCCGCCAAGTTCGCAAACGCGTTGTGGTAGGCGCTGGCGCCATCCTTTTCTTGGTCTGTATGTTGATCGCGCGCCTGTATTACCTGCAGGTGATTCAGTACGAATACCACTCGACGTTGTCGGAGAATAACCGCGTTCACGTCCAGCCGATTCCGCCGACCCGTGGGCTGATCTTCGACCGCAATGGGGTGATCATCGCCGACAACCGGCCGAGCTTCAGCCTGAGCATGACTCGCGAGCGCGCCGGTGACTGGAAACAGGTGCTGGATGTCATCGTCGAGGTGCTGGAACTGACCGAGGAAGATCGGACGCTGTTCGAGCGGCGGATGAAGCAGGGCCGGCGCCCGTTCGAGCCGGTACCGATCCTGTTCGAGTTGAGCGAGGAGCAGATCGCCCGTATCGCGGTGAATCAGTTCCGTTTGCCTGGCGTCGAGGTGGTTGCCCAGTTGGTGCGCCATTACCCGCAGAAGGAGCACTTCGCTCATTCGGTGGGCTATGTCGGGCGGATCAACGAAGCCGAGTTGAAGAAGCTCGACCCGGTCAACTACAGCGGCACCCACCACATCGGCAAGACCGGGATTGAGCGCTTCTACGAAGATCAGCTGCATGGCCAGGTGGGCTATGAAGAGGTTGAGACCAACGCCCGCGGCCGGGTGTTGCGAGTGCTAAAACGTACCGATCCGATTCCCGGTGCGGATGTGATCCTGACCCTCGATATCCGTCTGCAGGAAGCCGCGGAGGCGGCGCTGGGTGGTCGGCGTGGCTCGGTGGTGGCGCTCGATCCGGCCACTGGCGAGGTGCTGGCGATGGTCAGTCAGCCGAGCTTCGACCCCAATCTGTTCGTCACCGGCATCGGCTTCAAGGCTTATTCAGAGCTACGTGACTCGATCGATCGGCCGCTGTTCAACCGAGTGCTGCGCGGCCTGTACCCGCCGGGCTCGACGATCAAACCGATGGTCGCTGTCGCCGGGCTGGACAGCGGTGTGGTGACTCCGGCCTCGCGGGTGTATGACCCAGGCTTCTATCAGCTACCCAATTACAATCATAAATACCGCAACTGGAACCGCTCCGGTGACGGCTCGGTGAACATGGAGATGGCCATCATGCGCTCCAATGACACCTACTTTTACGACCTCGCGCATAAGCTCGGCATCGACCGACTGCACAGTTATATGAGCCGCTTCGGTATTGGTCAGCGCGTTTCGTTGGATATGTTCGAGGAATCCAGCGGGCTGATGCCGTCGCGTGACTGGAAGCGTGCGCGTTACCGCCAGGCCTGGTACCCGGGTGAAACCCTGATTCTGGGGATTGGCCAAGGGTATATGCAGGCCACGCCGCTGCAATTGGCCCAAGCCACCGCGCTGGTCGCCAATCATGGCAAGTGGATTCGCCCGCATTTGGCGAAAACCATCGAAGGGCTGCCGCCGGTTGATCCGAGCCCGCTGCCGGACATCGTGCTGCGTGATCCGAGCATCTGGCAGCAGGTCAGCAACGGTATGCAGATGGTGATGCACGGCCCGCGCGGCACCGCGCGCAAGGTCGGCGACACCGCGGCTTACCGGATTGCCGGCAAAAGCGGCACGGCGCAAGTGGTGGCGATCAAGCAGGGCGAGAAATACGACCGCTCCAAGGTCCAGGAACGGCATCGCGACCATGCGCTGTTTATCGGCTTCGCCCCGGCGGATAACCCGAAAATTGCGGTGGCGGTGATGGTCGAGAACGGTGAGTCCGGCTCGGGCGTCGCCGCGCCGGTGGTCAAGCAAGTGATGGATGCCTGGCTGCTCGGTGAAAACGGTCAGTTGAAAGCCGAGTACGCGCCGCCCCTGAGTGCCGAGGCTCCCCACCTATGAATAGTAACTTCGACCGCACCCTGTCCAACGAGGACGTGATGCGCCGGCGTGCCAGCCTGCTGCAGCGCCTGCACATCGACGGTCTGTTGCTCTTGCTGCTGCTGGTGTTGGCCGCCGGCAGTCTGTTCGTGCTGTATTCCGCTAGCGGTAAAAACTGGGATTTGTTGATCAAACAGGCCAGCTCATTCGGCCTTGGCCTGCTGGCGATGTGTGTGATCGCCCAGTTCGAGCCTCGTTTTTTGGCGCGCTGGGTACCGCTGGGCTATGTGATCGGCGTCGGTTTGCTGGTGGTGGTCGATGTGATGGGCCATAACGCCATGGGCGCCACGCGCTGGATCAATATTCCCGGGGTGATCCGCTTCCAGCCCGCGGAATTCATGAAGATCCTGATGCCGGCGACCATCGCCTGGTACCTGGCCAAACGCAGCTTGCCACCGCGCCTGAAACATCTGCTGATCAGCTTGGCGATGATCGGTGTGCCGTTTGTGTTGGTCGTCCGCCAGCCGGATCTGGGTACCGCGTTGCTGATCCTCGCTTCGGGGGCTTTCGTACTGTTCATGGGCGGCTTGCAGTGGCGCTGGATTCTCGGCGCGGTGGCGGCAGTGGTGCCGGTCGCCGTGGGCATGTGGTACTTCGTCATGCACGCGTATCAGAAGCAGCGGGTGCTGACTTTTCTCGACCCGGAAAGCGACCCGCTGGGTACCGGCTGGAACATCATTCAGTCGAAGGCGGCGATCGGTTCGGGCGGCGTGTTTGGTAAAGGTTGGCTGCTCGGCACCCAGTCGCACCTGGATTTTTTGCCGGAAAGCCATACGGACTTTATCATTGCGGTCCTTGGGGAAGAGTTCGGCCTGGTCGGCATCTGTTTATTACTGCTGGTTTACTCGCTACTGATTGCTCGTGGCCTGGTTATTACTGTCCAGGCGCAGACGCTGTTCGGTAAGCTGATGGCCGGCAGCCTGACGATGACCTTCTTCGTTTATGTATTCGTCAATATCGGCATGGTCAGTGGCCTATTGCCGGTAGTAGGGGTGCCGCTTCCTTTCATTAGTTACGGCGGAACTTCGCTGGTGACGCTGATGTCAGGGTTTGGGGTCTTAATGGCAATCCACACGCATCGTAAGTGGATTGCTCAGGTTTGATTGGGGTGAGGGATTTAATGCTAGGTTTGCGTCGCTGGGCTACTCGCACGGCACATTGGGTCGGCCTCGCTGGCATTTGTGGTTTCGCTCACCAGGCGCTTGCCGCTGATTATGAGGGGTCGCCGCAGGTCGCCGAGTTCGTCGCGGAGATGACCCGCGACTACGGTTTTGCCGGTGAACAATTGGTCAGTCTGTTTCGCGAAGTCGAGCGCAAGCAGACGATCCTCGACGCCATCTCGCGCCCGGCGGAGAAGGTCAAACCCTGGAAAGACTACCGGCCGATCTTTATCACCGACTCGCGGATCGCCCGTGGGGTGGACTTCTGGCGCCAGCACGAAGCGGCGTTGGCGCGGGCCGAGCAGGAGTATGGGGTGCCGGCGCAGGTGATCGTCGCGATCATCGGGGTAGAAACTTTCTACGGTGGCAACACTGGCAGCTACCGGGTGATTGACGCCCTGTCGACATTGGGCTTCGATTATCCGCCGCGGGCCGAATTCTTCCGCAAGGAACTCAAGCAGTTCCTCTTGCTGGCGCGCGAGCAACAGGTCGATCCGCTGACCTTGAAAGGCTCCTACGCTGGCGCCATGGGGCTGCCGCAATTTATGCCGAGCAGCTTCCGCGCTTATGCGGTGGACTTCGATGGTGATGGTCATATCAACATCTGGAGTGATCCGGATGATGCGATTGGCAGTGTTGCCAGCTACTTTAAACGTCACGGCTGGGTAACCGGCGAGCCGGTGGTGAGTACTGCACAGGTCAATGGCGAGAAGGCTGACGAGGGGCTGACCCAGGGGCTGGACCCGGTGAAGACTGTCGGCCAGCTACGGGCGCTGGGCTGGGCCAGTCATGAGGCGTTGCGTGATGATCTGGCGGTCACCGCTTTCCGGCTCGATGGCGAGGCGGGTCCCGAGTACTGGTTGGGCCTGCCGAACTTTTATGTGATCACCCGCTATAACCGCAGCGCGATGTACGCCATGGCCGTGCATCAGCTGTCCGACTTGCTGGTCCAGGCACGGGGCACTAAGTAATGCAGGCACTGCCGACTAAGCTGGCGGCGTATGGCGCTTTGGCGCTGTTGCTGGCCAGTTGCTCCACCAGCCGTGCCCCGCAACCGGAGCAGTCGGGGGCGCTTTCCGGGCCGGGCGATTTTTCTCGCCCGCACAAGGACGGCGCTCCCTGGTGGGATGTCGATGTGTCGCGGATTCCCGACGCCGTGCCAATGCCGCATTACGGCGCCTACAAGGCCAACCCCTACACCGTGCTGGGCAAGACCTATTACCCGATGCCCGATTCGCGGCGTTACCAGGCGACTGGTACCGCGTCCTGGTATGGCACCAAGTTCCACGGCCAGGCCACGGCCAACGGCGAGAAATACGACCTCTACGGCATGAGTGCGGCGCACAAGACCCTGCCGCTGCCGAGCTATGTGCGCGTGACCAACCTGGACAATGGCCAGAGCGTGATCCTGCGGGTCAACGACCGCGGGCCGTTCTATTCCGACCGGATCATCGACCTGTCCTTTGCTGCGGCGAAGAAGCTCGGCTATGCCGAAACCGGTACAGCACGGGTCAAGGTCGAAGGCATCGACCCGCACGAGTGGTGGGCGCAGCAAGGTCGTCCGGTGCCGATGGTGCTGGCCCAGCCGCAAATGGCCAAGGCCCAACCGCAGCCGCAACCGGCGGCGCAATCCATCGCCCAGCCCATCGCCCAGCCGGTCGAGCAGTACACTCCACCGCCCCAGCAGCATGCCGCGGCCGTCCTGCCGGTGCAGATCGACGCAAAAAAAAACGCTTCAGTCGGAGCCTCTGGCCTGTATCTCCAAGTGGGCGCCTTCGCCAATCCGGACGCTGCCGAACTGCTCAGAGCCAAGCTGAGCGAGACGGTGAGTGCCCCGGTGTTTATCAGCTCGGTGGTGCGCAACCAGCAGACCCTGCATCGAGTGCGGCTGGGGCCGGTCAACACGCAGGGTGAAGCCGAGCAACTGCAAGACAGCGTGCGGCTGGCCAAGCTGGGCCAACCGACCTTAGTGAAGCCGGAATAACGGCTTCGACCGATTTGCCCGCAAGGGCCTGTTTGCCATTAGTGACTTCGAGAGACGGATGAACATCACCACCTTTACGCAACGCTTGAGCCTACTTGTCCTGTTGATCGCCGCGCCGGCTACCTGGGCGGCCGAGCAGGTTGTTCCGGCGCCCCCGCAACTGGCGGCCAAGGCTTATGTGCTGATGGATGCCGCCAGCGGCAACGTGTTGGTCGAGAGCAATGGCGATCAGCGTTTGCCGCCGGCCAGCCTGACCAAGTTGATGACCGCCTACATGGCGACTCTGGAGATTCGCCGCGGCCAGATTGGCGAGGGCGATCTGGTGACTGTCAGCGAAAATGCCTGGCGTACCGGTGGTTCGCGGATGTTCATCCAGGTTGGCACCCAGGTATCGGTCAGTGACCTGCTGCACGGCATCATCATTCAGTCCGGTAACGACGCCAGCGTTGCGATCGCCGAACACATCGCCGGTAGCGAAGACGCGTTCGCCGACATGATGAATGTCACTGCGGAAAAGCTCGGCATGAGCGGCAGCCACTTCATGAACGCAACAGGGTTGCCCAACCCCGAGCATTACTCCACGGCGCATGACATGGCGCGTCTGGCCCGCGCGATCATCTACGAAGACCCAGCGCACTATGCCATCTACTCGCAGAAAGAGTTCTTCTGGAACAACATCAAACAGCCCAACCGTAACCTGCTGCTATGGCGCGACAAGACCGTTGACGGTCTGAAAACCGGCCATACCGATGAGGCGGGTTACTGCCTGGTGTCCTCGGCCGTGCGTGACGGCATGCGGTTGATCTCCGTCGTGTTCGGTACTAACAGCGAGCAGGCCCGGGCGGCGGAAACCCAGAAATTGCTGACCTACGGCTTCCGCTTCTTCGAAACCCAGACCTTCTACCAGAAGGGTGCCGAGTTGGCGCAAGCTCCGGTGTGGAAAGGTGCCGTTCGTCAGGTCAAGGCTGGCCTGGCCCAGGATCTGACCATGACCCTGCCGAAGGGCCAGCTGAAGAAGCTGGCAGCCAGCATGAGCATGACTCCGCAGCTGATTGCGCCGATCAAGCAAGGCGATGTGATCGGCAAGGTTGAGGTCAAACTGGGTGATACCGTGGTGCATAGCGCCGACCTGATCGCCCTCGAAACGGTCGACGAAGGTGGCTTCTTCCGCCGTGTGTGGGATAGCATTCGGCTGTTCTTCTTCGGTTTGTTTAACTGACCTTCGGCAAGCGCCCATCCGGTCTCCATAAGAGTAGGGTGGGCAGCGGCCCTTGCGAATCACGAGTTCGCTGAGACTAATTAGTTAAAATCATGACTGACGCCAAATCCGTAACCATCGAGTTCCCTTGTGAGCGCTATCCGATCAAAGTGATCGGTGATGCGGGCGAGGGATTTGTTGATCTGGTCATCGAAATCCTTAGCCGGCACGCGCCCGGACTCGACGTCGGCACCTTGGTGCTGCGCGATAGTCGCAATGGGCGTTATCAGACCGTGCAACTGCTGATCACGGCCACCAGCATCGACCAACTACAAGACATCAATAGCGACCTGCGTGCCACTGGGCGCGTGCATATGGTGCTCTGATGTCGCTGAGCGTGGGCTTTCGCGAGCTCAACCAGGTGCCTTATGAGCCGACCTGGCACGCCATGCAACACTTTACCGATACGCGCGGGCCGCTGACGCCGGACGAAATCTGGCTGCTGCAGCATCCGCCGGTATTTACCCAGGGGCAGGCCGGCAAAGCCGAGCATGTGTTATTTCCCGGCGACATCCCAGTGGTCAAGGTCGATCGTGGTGGTCAGGTGACCTATCACGGCCCCGGCCAGTTGGTCGGTTATCTATTGCTGGATGTGCGCCGTCTGGATATCGGCGTGCGCGAACTGGTCAGTCGCATCGAGTTGAGTCTGATCGATCTGCTCGCCAGTTATGGGGTGACCGCGATTGCCAAAGCCGATGCGCCTGGGGTCTATGTGGACGGTGCGAAAATCGCATCGTTGGGCCTCCGGATTCGCAACGGCCGCTCCTTTCATGGCCTGGCGCTGAATGTGGACATGGATTTGGAGCCGTTCGGACGGATTAACCCCTGTGGTTATGCCGGAATGGCGATGACCCAGCTGCGTGATTTGGTTGGCCCAATAGAATTTGCCGAGGTAAGTGCCCGGCTGCGTGCGCAGCTCGTCAAACACCTCGACTACGCTGAACAGACGACCCTGACGGGCGGAATTGAATCGCTATGAACACGGTAGAGTTGACGGGCAAAGGCCCGGTGAAAGTGGAAGCTGGCGTCAAGCTGCGCGGGGCGGAAAAAGTCGCGCGGATTCCGGTGAAGATCATTCCGACCGACGAGCTGCCACGCAAACCCGACTGGATTCGTGTGCGCATGCCAATCTCTCCCGAGGTCGATCGCATCAAGCAACTGCTGCGCAAGCACAAGCTGCACAGTGTCTGTGAAGAAGCCTCCTGCCCGAACCTCGGCGAATGTTTCTCCGGCGGCACTGCGACCTTCATGATCATGGGTGACATCTGCACCCGCCGCTGCCCGTTCTGCGACGTTGGCCACGGCCGGCCGAAGCCGTTGGACGTCGACGAGCCGATGAACCTGGCGGTGGCGATTGCCGATTTGCGCCTGAAGTACGTGGTGATCACCTCGGTGGACCGTGATGATCTGCGCGATGGTGGCGCTCAGCACTTTGTCGACTGCCTGCGCGAGATCCGCAAGCTGTCGCCGGGCGTGCAACTGGAAACCCTGGTGCCAGATTACCGCGGCCGCATGGACGTTGCCTTGGCGATCACCGCCACTGAGCCACCGGATGTGTTCAACCACAACCTGGAGACCGTACCGCGCCTGTACAAAGCCGCGCGCCCGGGCTCGGATTTCGAGTGGTCGTTGGACCTGCTGCAGAAGTTCAAGCAAATGGTCCCGCATGTACCGACCAAGTCCGGCTTGATGCTCGGCCTCGGCGAGACCGACGAGGAAGTGATCGAGGTCATGCAGCGCATGCGTGAGCACGATATCGACATGCTCACCCTCGGCCAATACCTGCAACCTTCGCGTAGCCACTTGGCTGTGCAGCGTTTCGTCCACCCAGACACCTTTGCCTGGTTTGCCGAGGAAGGTACCAGGATGGGCTTCAAGAACGTCGCTTCCGGTCCGCTGGTGCGCTCGTCCTACCATGCCGACCAACAGGCGCATGGCGCGAAGAACAGCTAAGAGCGGTTATGGTTGTCTAGTCCTGAAAATAGGTCAGAAGGTGTAAACCTTATTCAGGACGAGACAGGTTAGACAAAAAAGGGCGATCCAATGGGTCGCCCTTTTTGTTTGTCGCTTTCCGTAGGCTGGGTTTCGCTTTGCTCTACCCAGCCTACGGTCTGTTCCGTCTTAGAGGCGCGAGCGCAACGCGTCGAGCAGTTCATGGCTTGGGTAACCATCGGCAGGCAGCTTCAAGGTCTGCTGGTAGGCACGCACGGCTTTACGCGTGTTCGCGCCAATAATCCCGTCGGCCGCACCGGGATTGAAACCATGGGTAGCCAGCAGTTCCTGCAGTTCGATGCGTTCGCTACGGCCTAGTTGTGGATCGTTACGCGGCCAATCCGCGACGACTTGGCTGTTGGCGCCGCGGATTCCGTCGGACAGTAGGCCGACTGCCAGTGCGTAGGACGATGAGTTGTTGTACTTGAGAATGCTGCGAAAGTTATTCATCAGCAGAAAGGCTGGGCCGCGATGGCCGGTGGGCAGCAGCAAGGTGGCAGACTCGCCGGCCAGCGCTGGTGGCGCCGCGCCGTTTATCGGCTGTACTCCGAGGGCGGCCCATTCGGCCAGGCTTATGCGCCGCTCCGGGTCGGCCAGGGCATAGTCGAAGCCACTCGGCAGCCGCACCTCAAATCCCCAGGGTTGTCCGTGTTGCCAGCCAGAGGCTTGCAGGTAGTGGGCGGCGGAAGCCAAGGCATCGGCTGGCGAGCTCCAGAGGTCGCGTCGGCCATCGCCATCGAAGTCCACCGCGTGCTGGTTATAAGTGGTCGGCATAAATTGCGTTTGGCCCATGGCGCCTGCCCAGGAGCCGATTAGGCGTTCCGGGGTGATGTCGCCGTGTTCGAGTATTTGCAGGGCGGCCAGCAACTGGTCGCGCCAGAATGCTTGGCGGCGGCCTTCGTAAGCCAGGGTAGCGAGTGAGCGGATCACGCTATTACTGCCGATATTGCTACCGTACCCACTCTCCATGCCCCAGATGGCCACCAAGGTTTCGGCTTGCACGCCATACCGCTGCTCGATGCGCTTGAGCGTTGCGCTTTGCTGCGCCTGCTGCGTCTGACCGCGAGCAATCCGGCTGGCGGATACGGCGCCGTCCAGGTATTCCCAGATCGGCCGGGTGAATTCCGGCTGACTGCTGTCAGCGGCAAGAACCGCCGGATCCAGCGTGATGCCGGTAAAGGCGCGGTCGAACAGCGCTGGGCTGATGCCGGCGGCCAGGGCCTCGTCGCGCAACTGGTTGCGCCAGTCGGCAAAGCTCAGGGCGGATGTCGGCAGGCTTGGCTGTGCGTTGGGAGTGGGCTGACGGCTCGCACTGCTCGCGGGTACAGAGCTCGCGGGCGTCTGTGTTGGCGCTTCAGCGCAAGCGGTTAACAGACTTAGGTTGAGGCTCAGGGCAGCGCAGACAAAGGCGCGCGGGGACAGGTTCAGCATCGGTGCTCTCACAGCTTTTTCGCGAGCGGCAACCTTAACATGATGGGGCTGTAGTGGGTTTTCAAGCCGCCAGAAAGACCGAAGCCTCCCAGTGGTGAGACGGGGAGGCTTCGCGGCGGTAGCTACCTTTGCCCTTGCTGGGCTTTTCCTGGCGACAGCGGAACAGCGGTTGCGCTACCAGAGATTTGGCCTTGTTCGGGCCGTGCTTGGAGTGTTTGGCCATCGCCGATCCTCTTGTGGGCGCTGCGCAGTGCAGGCGCGCGGATCATCGGCCAGGCGGCGGGGAAAGTCCAGATGACTCAGCACCAACCTAGGGAGCTGGCCAACGCTTAGGTGAGCGGCCCAGGCTTTTGCAGTAGGACAGTTCTAAGCCCGCCAGGCTGCTATTGCTCGTGAGGTAATGACAGGCGTTGGCCGGCCATCATCAGGGTCAGGCGGCTAAGGTCGATCCACGGGTCGCCAGGCGCCTGGCCTTTGATCTGCGCATCGATGCGCTGCGCGTCCAGCAGCATTTTGGCCCAGCGTGCCGCGGAGTGCCGCTGCAGGGCTTTGCTGACCAGCGGGCGGCGTTTGTCCCAGACCGGCGGGCGGGCCTGGCTGAAGGCTTTGTCCAGGGGGACACCTTGGCTGTATTGCTGCGCCAGGTTGGCCAGCAGGCGCAGTTCGCGGGCCAGCGCCCAGAGAATCACGGGGGTCTCCACGCCCTCACCACGTAGACCTTCTAGGGTGCGCAGGGCATGCGCGGCCTCGCCGTTGAGCGCGGCGTCAATCAAGCCGAAAACGTCGAAGCGCGCGCTGTCAGCCACCGCAGCTTGTACGGTGCTGGCGTCGACCTGGCCGCCTTCGGCGAGCAGTTTGAGCTTCTCGATTTCCTGAGCCGCGGCCAGCAGGTTGCCTTCGACGCGCGCGGCGATCAGCTCCACCGCCTCCTGGCTGGCGGCCAGCCCGGCCTGCGCCAGGCGCTGGCGAATCCACTGGGGTAGCTGATGGACGTCGACTGGCCAGATCTGGATAAATTGCGCCTGTTGGCCGTCAATCAGTGCCTTGGCCCACTTGGTTTTCTGCGCGCTGCCATCCAGTTTCGGCAAGCTGATCAGTAACAGCGTGTCTTCCGGTGGGCGGGCGAGGTATTCCAGCAGGGCGGCGGTACCCTTGTCGCCGGGCTTGCCGGAGGGTAGCCGCAGTTCCAGCAGACGCTTATCGGCGAACAGCGAGAGGCTGGCGCCAGCTTGCAGCAGCGTGCCCCAGTCGAAGTTGGCTTCAGCGTTGAACACTTGGCGCTCAGAGAAACCTTGGCTGCGAGTCGCCGCGCGGATGGCGTCAGCGGCTTCTTGGCAGAGCAAGGGATCGTCGCCACTGACCACATACACCGGCGCCAGGGGGCCCTGGAGATGTTTGGCGAGTTGGGCTGCGTTGAGTTTCATCGGCGGGAAATAACGGGGCCGCAGCTGCGGCCCCGCGCGGCTTACTGAGTCTTGATCGGTAGTTGCAGCGGCGATTGCTGCGGCTGGGCTTGTTCTGCCTGGCGTGCGGCTTCCAGCGCCTCGGCTTCGGCTTTGGCCTTGGCTTCAGCGGTTTGCTGCAATTGGTCGAGCTGGCTCGGGCTGATCTGCTGCAGGCGCTGGGCCAATTGCTGGACGAGGTCGTGGCGCATTTCTTGGCGCACTTGCGCAGCTTCCTGGCCGGAGCCGGCCAGGTTGTTGTCGTCCTGGACGTAGACGTTCTGCACTTCCAACTGGTTGCTCATCAGCAGCAGGTTTTGGGCGCCACGGATCTCATAGTCGAGGGTTATGGTCAGCTCATATTCTGCGCTGCGCGCGTTGCCGGTGTAGCTGGCGGTGCGTTGGTTTTCGGTTTCTTTCGCCAAGACCAGGGTGTAAGGGGCGCCGGGATAAACTTTGACGTCATTGCTTTCAAGAACCTGGCGCACTTCTTTGACGGTTGCGCCATAGGCATTGCGGGCGGTGAGGTCGAGTTCCTTGAGGGCGAACTGCGTTTCGCCAGTGCCGCGCAACTGGAAGCCACAGGCGCTCAGCAGTGCAGCCAGACCCACTACCATCAGATTCCGTTTGATCATCTAGTTATCCCCTTAAACCATTTGCATCGTTGCAGCCCAAGGCTCAGCGATACCTCGATAGGCTCTCTGCAGCTGTCTGCCTGACTGCTGCAGAGCTTAATCAGCTCGCGACGATATTGACTAGTTTGCCCGGCACCACGATGACCTTGCGAATCGTCAGGCCATCGGTAAAGCGCAGCACGTTCTCGTTCACCCGTGCGGCGGCCTCGACGTCTTCGCGCGAGGCCGTGGCGGGTACTTCGATGTGCCCGCGCAGCTTACCGTTGACCTGTACCACCAGTTGCAGGTTGTCCAGCACCAGCGCGGACTCGTCCAGTACGGGCCAGTTGGTGTCGATGATCGCGCCGTCATGGCCTAGTTCCAGCCAGAGGTCGTGACTGATATGCGGGGTGATCGGTGCCAGCAGCAGGGCCACCGTTTCCAGGCCTTCCTGCAGCAGCGCGCGATCCTGAGTGGAGTCTTGCGCGGCTTTTTCCAGCACGTTCATCAGGGTCATCACCGCGGCGATGGCGGTGTTGAACTTGTGGTGTAAACCAATATCCTGGCTGGCTTGCTTGATCGCCAGGTGGATGGCGCGGCGTACGTCTTTCTGCCCGTCGCTCAAGTTGGCTTGATCCAGGGTGCCCGGCAGGCCCTGGCTAACGTGGGCTTGGGCGAGACGCCAGACACGGCGCAGGAAGCGGTGGGAGCCTTCGACGCCGGAATCCGACCACTCCAGACTCATGTCTGGCGGCGAGGCGAACATCATGAACAGACGGCAGGTGTCGGCACCGTACTGGTCGATCATCGACTGCGGGTCAACGCCGTTGTTCTTCGACTTGGCCATCTTCTCGGTGCCGCCGATCTCCACCGGCAGACCGTCGCTTTTCAGCTTGGCGCCGGTGATTTTGGCCTTGGCGTCGCGTTCGATTTCCACGTCGGCCGGGTTGAACCAGGTCTTGGCGCCATTGGCTTCCAGGCGATAGTAAGTCTCCGCGATCACCATGCCTTGGGTGAGCAGGTTCTTGAACGGCTCGTTGGAGTTGACCAGGCCTTCATCGCGCATCAGTTTGTGGAAGAAGCGCGCGTAGAGCAGGTGCAGGATGGCGTGTTCGATACCGCCGATGTACTGATCCACCGGCAGCCAGTGGTTGGCTACGGCCGGGTCGACCAGGCCGCCGCTGTACTGCGGCGAGGCGTAGCGCGCGTAGTACCAGGAGGACTCGACGAAGGTGTCCATGGTGTCGGTTTCGCGCTTGGCCGGCGCACCGCATTTCGGGCAGGTGCAGCTATAGAACTCAGGCATCCGCGCCAGCGGGCTACCAGCACCATCCGGCACTACGTCTTCCGGTAGAACGACCGGCAATTGCTCTTCCGGCACCGGCACGTCACCACAGCTGTCGCAGTGGATGATCGGGATCGGGCAGCCCCAGTAACGCTGGCGGCTGATGCCCCAGTCGCGCAGACGGAACTGGGTGCGCGCCTGGCCGAGGGCTTTCTTCAGCAGGGCGACTTCAATGGCGTCGAATGCGCCGGCAAAGTCCAGGCCGTCGAATTCGCCGGAGTTGATCAGTTGGCCGTGCTCGCCATAGGCGTCTTGCCAGGGTGCCGGGGTTTCATCGCCGGCGGCGGTGCGAATCACCGCTTTCACCGGCAGGTTGTACTTGTGGGCGAACTCGAAGTCGCGCTCGTCATGCGCCGGTACGGCCATCACCGCACCTTCGCCGTAATTCATCAGCACGTAGTTGGCGACCCAAACCGGCAGCTTGGCGCCGGTCAGCGGGTGTTCGACGAACAGTGGTGTCGGTAGGCCTTTCTTTTCCTGGGTGGCGATATCGGCTTCGGCCACGCCACCGTGTTTGCACTCGTCGATGAAGGCTTGCAGTTCGGCATTGCCCTTGGCGGCAAGAGTTGCCAGCGGGTGTTCGGCGGCGACGGCGACATAGGTCGCGCCGAGCAAGGTGTCCGGACGGGTGGTGAAAACTTTCAAGGCGCCCGCTGTGCCGATCGACGCCTGGTCGTAAGGGAAGCTGACTTCCATGCCGCGGGATTTGCCAATCCAGTTGCGCTGCATGGTCTTGACCTGTTCCGGCCAGCCATCCAGCTCGTCCAGGCTGCTCAAGAGTTCATCCGCGTAAGCGGTGATCTTGAAGTAGTACATCGGGATTTCGCGCTTTTCGACCAGGGCGCCGGAGCGCCAGCCGCGGCCGTCGATGACTTGCTCGTTGGCCAGCACGGTCTGGTCGACCGGGTCCCAGTTGACGGTGCCGTTCTTGCGGTAGATCACGCCCTTTTCGAACAGCTTGGTGAACAGCCATTGTTCCCAGCGGTAGTAGTCCGGTTTGCAGGTGGTGACTTCGCGCGACCAGTCGATGGCCAGGCCCAGGCTTTTCAGCTGGGTTTTCATGTAGGCGATGTTTTCGTAGGTCCACTTGGCCGGCGCGACGTTGTTCTTCATCGCGGCGTTTTCCGCCGGCATGCCGAAGGCGTCCCAACCCATCGGCTGCAGCACGTTTTTGCCCTGCATACGCTGGTAGCGGGCGATCACGTCGCCGATGGTGTAGTTGCGCACGTGCCCCATGTGCAGCTTGCCGCTGGGATAGGGGAACATCGACAGGCAATAGAAGGTGTCTTTGCCTGGTTGTTCACTGACTACGAAGGACTGTTGCTCGTCCCAGTAGGTTTGCGCGGCGGCTTCGATTTCACGGGGCTGATAGAGTTCGTGCATGGCTACTTAGGCTGAAAAAGGGGGCTTAGAACCTGTTCATGATCTGCTGCGCGTCGGCCATGCTGCGTTGAAATCGGGCTCAAAATGCTCATTTACTATTTGTAAACTGCGCTTTTGACTCGCTTCGCTCGCCCTGCGGGCCAGCCTTTGGCTGTTACTCCGCTTCGCTACGTTGCGCCCGATCTCGCCTTGCCTGACCTTAGCTCGCGAGATCGTGAACAGGCTCTTACAGGAAACGTCGTAGCATACATGAGCGCCCTTGGCCGTGGGAAACCCTGATTACGCTGGGCACCACGTGGGGCTGGCCCCGGGCCACCGTTGGTCGCGGCGCGTATCCGGTTGAATGCGTCACGCTAAGCTTTGAATAAGGGGGTGGGTTTGGGGCGTGCGTTGCGCGAGGTGAGTGGATGGGCGAATTGCGGCGAACTGACGCGCGAGGCGGGCTGTATGAACGGTTACTGCAACGCCTCGCCTTGGCGCTGGATGAGGCCGATAGCGCTACTCGCCTGCATAAGGAACCACCACGTGAGTTGGAGTTGCGTGGGCTGAGCCCGGCCGAACTGGAGCTGATTCGCGCTTACCTGGATCGCGATCTGCATTGGTTGCGGGGGTGGCATGCTGCTGCTGCGGAGTTGGCGCTGCTCGAGCAAATGCCGCTACGTCAGACTAAACCCAGTCGTACCAGTCATAGGCTGGATGACAAACCGAAAGCGCTGCTCAAGCGTCGGCAAAAACTACTCTGCGCCCTTTGCGGTACGGCTGCGCACTGGCAACCGGGGGAGGGTGTTGAGGCCTGTCTCGCTTGTGGTTCACAGCTTTTCCGCGCCGGTAATCCCCGTTAGGCTGCGGGCACCCTGGGAGGTGCTCAATGCCGCTGCGATACATTCTCAAACAATTGGTTCTGCCTCCGGGCGGTTTGCTGCTGTTGCTGCTCGTCGGCTGGTGGCTGCGTCGCCGCTCCCCGCGCGTGGCGGCGGCCTGCTTCGTGCTGGGTTTTGCTGGTCTCTGGCTGCTGAGTTTGCCGATCACCGTGGAGTGGGCGGCGCGCGCGCTGGAGCGCGAGCCGGCGTTGGCCGAGGTCGAGTGGGCCGGCTTGGCGCAGCGTGCCGATGCCATTGTGGTGCTGGGTAGCGGGCGCGAAAAGGACGATCCGGCCTGGGGTGGCGATCAACCTAGCGCGCTAGCGGTGGAGCGTCTGCGCTATGCGGCACGCCTGGCCAAGGTCTCAGGCTTGCCGGTGCTGACCAGTGGTGGTCTGCATTACGGTCAGCCGCCCAGTGAGGCGGCATTGATGGCGCAGGTGTTGGCTCGTGACTTCGGCGTCACCGTGCGCTGGCAGGAAGGTCTGAGCCGCACCACTTGGGAAAACGCCAGCTACAGCGCCGACATGTTGCGGGAGGCGGGGATCAAGCGGGTCGTGCTGGTCACTCAGGCCGGACATATGCCGCGCTCACGTTGGAGCTTCGAACGGGTTGGTTTCACGGTGATACCCGCGCCGGTAGGTTTTCTCGGCGTGCCGAATGCTCGCCCGTTGGGTGGCTGGCTGCCGGAGAGTAAGGCTGTTTGGCAGAGTGGCATGCTGCTGAACGAGGCGGTCGGGTTGCTCGCTTATCCGTTGGTCTACCGCTGAGCGGCCGGCAGGGCTGTAGGCTGGGTAGAGCCTTGGCGAAACCCAGCTCAAACAGCGCTGGGTTTCGCTGCGCTCTACCCAGCCTACGGCTACTGCACGATTAGATCGTGAACAGCTTCTTATAGGGTTTTTGCCATCCGGCTGGCCAGTAAAGCCCAGCCAAACAGCAGGCCACAGAGGATCGCCAGTGGCCAGAAGCGCCATTTGAGATAGGGCGTCAGGTTCTGCATCGGTACCACTTCGCCATACAGCACGCCGCGCTGGAACTGCGGAATCTGCACGGCCAGCTTGCCGAACGGGTCGATCAGGCCGGTCACCCCGTTGTTGGTCGCGCGGATCATCCAGCGGCCAGCTTCCAGGGCACGCATTTGCGCCATTTGCAGGTGTTGCAACGGGCCGATGGAGGTGCCAAACCAGGTGTCGTTGCTGACGGTCAGGAGGATCTGGCTTTGCGCGGCGAGGCTGGCGGCGAACTCCGGGTAGACCACTTCGTAGCAGATATAAGGAGCAATCTGGTACCCCTTGGCTACGAGTAGCGGCTGATCGGCCGGGCCGCGGGCGAAGTCGGACATCGGCAGGTCGAAAAAGGCGATCAATCCACGCAGCACATCCTGCAGGGGGACGTATTCGCCAAACGGCACCAGCTTCTGTTTCAGATAAGTGCCGTGGCCCTGGCCAACAATGCTGATGCCGTTGTAGTAGCGCTTCGCCCCTTGCTCATCGACCTGGCGGATCGGTACACCGGTGATCAGCGCAGCCTGATGCTCGTTGGCAAAGCGCCCCATGACGCCGAGATAGCCTTCGGCGAACTCTTTGAGTACGGGGACTGCGGTTTCCGGCCAGACGATCAGGTCGACCGGCTGTGCACTGAAGGTCATGTCGCGGTATAGGGCCAGTTGGGCATTGAGCTGTTCGGGGTCCCATTTCATCTGTTGCGCGACATTGCCCTGCATCGCCGCCACTTTCAGGGGGGCGCCAGCGGGTTCGGTCCAGGCCAGGCCTTTCAGGCCAAGACCGGCGACCCAGGGCGCGACCAGCAGCACCAGGCCGATGACCAGAAACAGTTTGCGGCTACGTAGGCGTGACAGGTTGACCAGCAAGGCTGCGGTCAGAGCCAGGACGAACGACACCAGCCACATGCCGCCCACCGGTGCGAGCCCGGCGAGTGGGCCGTTCAGTTGGCTGTAACCGGCGTAGAGCCAGGGGAAACCGGTAAGAAACCAGCCGCGAAAGGCCTCCTGGGCCAGCCACAGGGCGGCGAACGCCAGCGCGTCGGCCAGAGGCGCCTCGTTGCGGCGTAACCAACGCGCCCATAGCCAGCCGGGCAAGGCAAAGAACAGCGCCACGCCGGCACAAAAAACCAGGGTCAAGAAGGTCGCCAGTGGAGCCGAGGCGGCGCCGTAGTCGTGGATGCTGACATAGATCCAGCTGGTGCCAGCGACGAACAGACCAAAGCCATAGCACCAGCCGCGCCACAGCGCCTGACGCGGACTGAGGTCGCGCAAGCCGAGGTAGAGCAGGGCGATGGACAGCAGCGCCAGTGACCAGATATCGAAGGGGGCGAGTGCCAGGGTGGTCAGGGCGCCGGCCAGCGTCGCCAGCAAATTGCCGGGCCAGCCCGGGCGAACGATCCAATTCATGCTCAATCCTTAGAACCTACTTAATATCTGCTGCGGGCTTCGCGCGTGATGCCGCGTTGAAAACAGGCTCGGAATGCTCATTGACTGCAGTCAACTCCGCTTCCTCACCTGTTTGACTCGCTTCGCTCGCCCTGCGGGCCAGCCTTTGGTTGTTACTCCGCTTCGCTACGTTGCGCCTTGCCGGCCCTGCGCTCGCGACGATCTTAAGCAGGTTCTCTAGCTTGGCTTGCATCAGGCAGAGAGAAGGGCGAGAAAAAGCCTCTACCCAATGGGCAAAGCGTGCACGTTGGTTCAGCGCGACATTGGCGTCAAGCGCAGCAAATGAATGCGGCGGCTGTCGGCGCTCAGTACGCGGAAACGGAAATCGCCGATCTCGGTCACTTCGTTGCGCTTGGGCAGATGGCCGAACGCACCCATCACCAGGCCGCCGACGGTGTCGAACTCGTCATCGGAGAACTGGCTGGAGAAGGACTCGTTGAAGCTGTCGATCGGCGTTAGTGCTTTGACCAGGAAGTCGCCGCTGGGCAGCGGTTTGATGTAGCTGTCTTCCTCGACGTCGTGCTCGTCCTCGATGTCGCCAACGATTTGTTCCAGCACGTCCTCGATGGTCACCAGGCCCGCCACGCCGCCGTATTCGTCGATGACGATGGCCATGTGGTTGTGGTTGGCGCGGAACTCGCGCAGCAGCACATTGAGGCGCTTGGACTCCGGCACGAAGGTGGCCGGGCGCAGCAGGTCCTTGATGTTGAACGTGTGGTTCTCGTCGTGCAGCACCAGCGGCAAGAGGTCTTTGGCCAGCAGCACACCGATAATGTCGTCAAGGCTTTCGCCAATCACCGGGTAACGAGAGTGGGCGGACTCGATGATCGCCGGGAGGAACTCCCGGGGCGTCAGGCTGGACTTGATGCTGATCATCTGCGAACGCGGGACCATGATGTCGCGGACCTGCAGGTCCGCGACCTGAATCGCACCTTCGACGATGGCCAGCGCTTCGCTGTCGAGAAGCTTGTTCTGATGGGCTTCGCGCAGTAGCGACAGCAGTTCTTGGCGGTTTTTCGGCTCGTGGGCAAAGGCCTGGGTGATTTTTCCCAACCAGGATTTTTGCCCGTTGCTCGATCGGTCTTCGCTCATGCTGGTTACTCAGTGTTCCTTTCTGGTGCCTGACGGTGGTCAGGCTATTCGTCGCCGGCGTAAGGGTCGGGGTGACCCAGTTCGGCGAGCAATTGTTGTTCCAAGCCTTCCATCTCGGCGGCCTCTTCATCCTCGATATGGTCGTAGCCGAGCAGATGCAGGCAGCCGTGAATCACCAGGTGCGCCCAGTGGGCCTCCAGCGTTTTGCCTTGCTCGGCCGCTTCGCGGGCGACCACGGGCACGCAAATCACCAGATCGCCGAGCAGTGGGATATCCAGCAGCTCGTCGGGTACATCGGCCGGGAATGACAGTACGTTGGTGGCGTAGTCTTTGTGCCGGTAGGTGTGGTTCAGCTCGCGGGCTTCCGGCTCATCGACCAGGCGGATGGTCAGCTCGGAATCGGCACTGCGCTGGCGCAGGGCCAGTTCGCACCAGTGGCGGAACTCGGCTTCGCTGGGGCTGTTGGCGGCGCTGGCGTTTTGCAGGTCGAGCTCAAGCATTGCCGCCATCCGTGTCGAACTCGTCGTCGAGCTTGCCGTGCATGCGGTTCTCGTGGCGCTCGTAGGCTTCGACGATGCGCTGCACCAGCGGGTGGCGCATCACGTCTTTGGACTTGAAGTGGGTGAAGGAGATGCCGGGTACGTCGCGTAGCACATCGATCACATGGGTCAGCCCTGATTTTGTGCCGCGCGGCAGGTCGACCTGGGTGATATCGCCGGTGATGACCGCGGTGGAGCCGAAGCCGATGCGGGTGAGGAACATCTTCATCTGTTCCAGTGTGGTGTTCTGGCTCTCGTCGAGGATGATGAAGCTGTTGTTCAACGTGCGGCCGCGCATATAAGCCAGCGGCGCGACTTCGATCACCTGCCTCTCGATCAGTTTGGCGACCTGTTCGAAGCCGAGCATCTCGTACAGCGCGTCGTACAGCGGGCGCAGGTAGGGGTCGATCTTCTGCGCGAGGTCGCCAGGGAGGAAGCCGAGCTTCTCGCCCGCTTCCACCGCCGGGCGCACCAGCAGGATACGGCGTACCTGCTCGCGCTCCAGCGCATCCACCGCGCAGGCGACGGCCAGATAGGTCTTGCCGGTGCCGGCCGGGCCGACGCTAAAGTTAATGTCGTGGTTGAGGATCGCTTTGACGTAGCGCTGCTGGTTGGCACCGCGGGGGCGAATTATGCCCTTGCGGGTACGCAGGGTGACGCTGGCCTCGGCTCGCGGGTTGTTCAGCTCTTCGATGCAGGACTCCTGCAGGAACAGGTGCACCAGATCCGGCGACAGCTGGGTAGCGTTGGTTTCGCGGTACAGCCGGCGCAGCAGCTGCTCGGCGGAGTTAGTGTGTTCGGCAGGGCCAATCAGCTCGAATTGATTACCGCGGTTGCGGATTTCGATAGCCAGGCGTTGCTCGATCAAGCGCAGGTGCTCGTCGAATTGCCCGCAGAGATTGGCGAAGCGGCGAGCCTCAAAGGGCTCGAGGATGAAGCGATGCGGTTCTATGGGTGCGTTCAAGGTCGTGTGTTAGCCGCCAGTCGGCAGGGGTGATGAATCGAAGGATAACCCCGAGCGTCCAAGGGTGAAAGCTCGGGCTTCTACGGCTTTAGTGTTGGCTCGGTTTCGCGGTGTGCTCTGCCAACAAACTGCCGCGCAGGGAATGGGGCATAGCCTCATCGATCTGCACGTCGGCGAACTGGCCGATCAGGCGTGGATTGTCGCAGCGGAAGTTGACGATCCGATTATTCTCGGTGCGGCCGGTGAGCTGGCCGGGGTCTTTTTTCGAGTAATCGCTGACCAGGATGCGCTGAACGCTGCCGACCATTCGTCGGCTGATCTCATAGCCTTGCTGGTTTAGCAGGTGTTGCAGGCGCGCCAGGCGTTCGCGATTCACTTCGGCTGAAATCTCGTTCGGCAGGTCGGCCGCCGGTGTGCCCGGGCGTGCGCTATAGACGAAGGAATAGGAGAAGTCGAAGCCGACGTCGGCGATCAGTTGCATGGTTTGTTCGAAGTCTTTCTCGGTTTCGCCGGGGAAGCCGACGATGAAGTCCGAGGTAATGCTGATGCCCGGGCAGGCAGCCTTGAGTTTGCGGATCTTCGACTTGTACTCGAGCGCGGTGTGGTTGCGCTTCATCGCCGCGAGGATACGGTCGGAGCCGGCCTGCACCGGCAAATGCAGGTGCTTGACCAGCTCTGGAACCTCGGCGTGGGCCTGAATCAGGCTGTCGGAGAACTCCAGCGGGTGCGAAGTGGTGTAGCGGATGCGGTCGATCCCGTCGATTGCCGCGATCACCCGGATCAGCTCGGCGAGGTCGGCGGTGCGGCCATCATGGGTTGCCCCGCGGAAGCCGTTGACGTTCTGCCCGAGCAGGGTGACTTCGCGCACGCCGTGCTCGGCCAGGTGGATGACTTCGGCCAGTACATCGTCGAACGGCCGGCTGACTTCTTCGCCACGGGTGTAGGGCACCACGCAGAAGGTGCAGTACTTGCTGCAACCTTCCATGATCGAGACGAAGGCGCTGGGGCCGTCGATACGCGGCTCGGGCAGGCGATCGAATTTCTCGATCTCCGGGAACGACACATCCACCTGCGGCAAGCGGGTGCTGCGCGCGGCGTCGATCATTTCCGGCAGGCGGTGCAGGGTTTGCGGGCCGAACACCACGTCGACATAGGGCGCGCGATCACGGATCGCCGCACCTTCCTGGCTGGCCACGCAGCCGCCGACAGCGATCACCATGTCCGGCTTGGCCAATTTCAGTTCACGCCAGCGGCCGAGTTGCGAGTACACCCGATCCTGGGCGCGCTCGCGGATCGAGCAGGTGTTGAGCAGGATGACGTCGGCGTCTTCTGCGCGCGCAGTGACTTCCAGGGCTTGATGTTCACCCAGCAGGTCGACCATGCGCGAGCTGTCGTACTCGTTCATTTGGCAGCCGTGGGTTTCGATATAAAGCTTCTTGGTCATGCGAGGTCGTCGGGTGGTTCGAAGAACCGCGCATTATAGTGGGCGAGTCGTGGGCTTCCTAGCATTGCCTGCGCGGAGGCTATGCTATGATTTCGCCCCCCTAATTCCTCCCATGGTTATCTGCCATCCATGAGCAAGCGTGAACCTATCTACAAGGTGATCTTCCTCAACCAAGGCCAGGTGTACGAGATGTACGCCAAGCAGATCTATCAAAGTGATCTGTGGGGCTTCCTAGAGGTGGAGGAGTTCGTCTTCGGTGAGCGTACGCAGGTGGTAGTCGATCCCAGCGAAGAGAAGCTCAAGGCGCAGTTCGAGGGCGTGGTGCGCAGTTTCGTGCCCATGCACGCGATTGTGCGGATCGACGAAGTCGAGCGCCTGGGCACGCCGAAGATCAGCGAAGCACGCGGTGTGAGCAATATCATGCCGTTCCCGATGCCGATGCCGGATAAGTAGGAGCGAGCTCTGCTCGCGATTCTGCGCAAAATCCGTAGGCTGGGTAGAGCGAAGCGAAACCCAGCGATTAACCCCCGCTGGGTTTCGCCCTGCGGACTCTACCCAGCCTACGAATTACGGCAGCGGCGCGAACGGCGAGCCGCCGTCAGCGGTCTGCAGCTCCAGCAGGTAATTACGGAAAATCTGCCCAAGCACTTGGGTGGCGATCTCCAACTGCTCGCGTGGCATCTGCGCGGCGACCTGATCGGCGGTGTCCAGCGCATCTTCGGAGCCATTCACGGCGGCCATCTTCAGCACGATATAAGCCTGCACATTGTTGGCCGGTACGCCTTCGCCACGGTAGAACATCACCCCCAGGCGATATTGTGCCTGCGCATGGCCTTGCAGTGAGGCTTGCTCGAACCAATTCAGTGCTTGCGCCAGATCGCGCGGGGCGCGCTTGCCGTCGTAATAGAACTCGCCGAGCTCGAACTCTGCCTCAAGGTCACCTGCTTGGGCGGCCTGTTGGCAAGCGGCCAAGGCCTCCGGCAGATCCTCGGGCAGGGTGTTGAGCGAGCAGCGGCCAGTCGCCGGGATCAGCAAGGAATTACCGCCGGCGGATGCAAGCAGCGGGAGAAAGAGCAACAGGCAGCCCAAGGTTAGGGTGCGGCCGGTGCGGTTCATGGAAATCGGCGTGCCTCAAAAGCAGTACGAGCAATGTGCTCGGCCGACGAAACGCGTCGGCCATCACATTATGAAATAAGCGGGGCCATCCTTACAAAGTCTTTACGGGCTTTTCTGGCTTTTCTGTCAGAAGGGCATGCGAGCGGGAGCCGCCGGGCAATGCCAGTAAGAGCCAGGCAAAGAGTGGATAAGCCAGGCTGAGCAGGGCGTGGAACAGGTCGACGCGGCGTAACGGGCCGATAAAGCCCTCGGTGCCTACGAGCAAGCCGGCGAACAGCAACAAACTCACTGCTGCTGCAGCGGCCAGCAGTGGCGTGGCGCGTTGCGGCAGTTGCAGGGCGCCGACATAGAGAAGCAGCAGCAAGGTGACGAGGTTGAGCAGCAGGCGATAGTCGTCGAGCAGGCTCAGCCGTTGGGCCGCCTCGAACAGCAGGCTCAGTCCGATCAGTACCCAACACCAGACTATCCGCGGCCACGCCCAGCCACGAGCCAAGGTCAGGGCGGCAATACCAAGCAATGGCAGGCCGAGCAGGCTGCTGGCCTGGCTTAGTCTGGCATGAGCCTCTTGCCAGCTTGGGTCGAGGCCATAGCGCAGTACCCCGCACAGCGCGGCGCTGGCCGGTAAGGCAAAACCGAGTAGCGCGCAGAACCAAGTGGATCGCTCGGCTTCGGGAAAAGGTGCTCGGGCGCGGTAAATCCATAAGGCGCCAGCCAAGCAGGCCAGCGCCAGGATGCCATCGGACAGTGCCGTGCTGTATTGCACTAGCGCAAGGCCGCGAAGGCGCGCTCGGCGGCGTCCAGGGTGATTTGCAGTTCCTTGTCGCCATGCGCGATGGAGGTAAAGCCAGCCTCGAACGCACTGGGCGCCAGGTACACGCCGCCTTCCAGCATCAGGTGGAAGAAGCGCTTGAAGCGTTCGGCATCGCTGGTCATCACATCGTCGAAGGTGACGATGGCTGGGGCCGCGCTGAAGTAAAGGCCGAACATGCCGCCCGCTTGCGTGGTGACGAAGGGAATGCCAGCGGCATCGGCGCGCTGTTGCAGGCCGGCGAGCAGGCGGCGGGTATAGTCGCTCAGTTCGGCATGAAAGCCCGGGCGGCTGATCAGCTTCAAGGTGGTCAGGCCTGCGGCCATGGCCAGCGGGTTACCGGACAGCGTGCCAGCTTGGTAAACCGGGCCGAGCGGTGCGATGTGCGACATGATTTCGCGTTTGCCGCCGAAGCAGCCGACGGGCATACCGCCGCCGATGATCTTGCCAAAGGTGGAGAGGTCCGGCGTCACTCCGAAGTGCGCCTGAGCGCCGCCGAGGGCGACGCGGAAGCCGGTCATGACTTCGTCGAAAATCAGCACTACGCCGTGTTTGTCGCACTGCTCGCGCAGGCCTTCAAGGAAGCCTGGCGCCGGCGGCACGCAGTTCATATTGCCGGCCACCGGCTCGACGATGATGCACGCCACTTCGCTACCGACCTCGGCAAGCATTTTTTCGACTGCACCGATGTCGTTAAACGGCAGGGTCAGGGTGTGTTTGGCGAAGGCCGCCGGTACGCCCGCGGAGCTCGGCACGCCTTGGGTCAAGGCGCCGGAGCCGGCTTTTACCAGCAGGCTATCGGAATGCCCGTGGTAGCAGCCTTCGAACTTGATGATGCTGTCGCGCCCGGTGAAACCACGGGCCAGGCGGATGGCGCTCATGGTCGCTTCGGTGCCGGAGCTGACCATCCGCACCATTTCCATGGATGGCACGATCGAGCAGACCAGATCCGCCATGTCGACTTCCAGCGCGGTCGGCGCGCCGTAGGACAGGCCGTGTTCCAGCTGCTTGCGCACTGCGTCGAGTACGTCCGGGTGGCTGTGGCCGAGGATCATCGGGCCCCAGGAGCCGACGTAGTCGACATACTGTTTATTGTCTTCGTCCGTCACATAGGCGCCAATCGCGTGTTTGAAGAACAGCGGAGTGCCGCCCACGCTTTTGAAGGCGCGCACCGGCGAGTTGACGCCACCGGGGATGTGTTTTTGCGCGTTGGCGAATAGGGTTTCGGAACGGGACATGTTGAACCTCTCGAAAACGTAGGGTGGATTAGCGCAGCGTAATCCACCGTAATTGGGTATCAGTTAGTTGCGAACAGATCACTGAAGGCGCGGGCGCGGCGCGCTACTTCCTGGGCGCTCTCGGCGCTGAACAGCGCGTGGATCACCGCCAGCAGGCTGGCGCCATTGGCAATCAGCTGTGGTGCGGTTTCCAGGGTGACACCGCCGATTGCGACGATCGGCAGGCTCAAGCAGGCGCGGGCCTGCTGCAGCAGCTCGACGGTGGCAGCGGGCGCACCGGGTTTGGTGTTGGAATTAAAGAAACGGCCGAAGGCCACATAGCTGGCGCCTTCGCGGGCGGCCTGTTCGGCCAGAGCCAACTGGGCATGGCAGGTGGCGCCGATGATCGCCTGGCTGCCGAGCAGGGCGCGGCCGGCGGCGAGTGAGCCATCGCCTTGGCCGAGGTGGACGCCGACGCCTAGGCGCGCGGCCAGCTCGGCGTCGTCATTGATCAGCAGGTTGGCGCCGTAACGCTCACAGAGGCTGCGCAACGCCTCTGCTTCACGCAGACGGCGTGCCTGGTCGGTGGACTTGTCGCGGTATTGCAACAGGCGCGCGCCACCATCCAGCGCCGCTTCGACGTATGGCAGCAGCTTGCCATCGGCCAGCAGTTGGCTGTCGGTAATGGCGTACAGGCCGCGTAGCCTCACTGACTGCGGGCTCATGAAGAAAAATCCAACGGCAGGCGGCGCGGGACGAACTGGCCATGGCCCAGTTGCTCGGCATCGCGTAGGGTGCGCCAGGTGTAGGCCAGTGCCGATTGCACGGCGCTGGCCAGGTTTTCCCCCTGCGCCAAGCGACCGGCCAGGGTGCTGGCCAGGGTGCAGCCAGAGCCGTGATAGCTGCCGGGCAGGCGCTGGCAGGTGAAGGTTTGGCGGCTACCGTCCCGCGAGTACAGGCGGTTATGCACTTCCTGCTCGTCGCCATGACCGCCGGTGATCAGCAGGTGTTGGCAGTAGGGCAGGAGTTTTTCCGCACACTGATCCGCCGTGCCGTCTGGCAGTTCGGCGAGGATTTGCGCTTCCGGCAGGTTCGGCGTGGCGATAGTCGCCAGTGGCAGCAGACGCTCGCGCATGGCATAGCCGACTTCATCTTTACCCAGAGCGCCGCCACCACCGGCGCGCAGCACCGGATCGCAGACCAGCGGTACGCCGGGCAGTGCTTGCATGATTTCCAGTACGGTCTCGACCATCTCGATGGAGCCAAGCATGCCCAGCTTGACTGCAGCCACCGGCATGTCAGCAATCACTGCATTGGCTTGGGCGATCACCCAGGCGCGGTCGAGCACGCGAAAGTCGCGGACGTTGACCGTGTCTTGCACAGTCAGCGCGGTGACCACTGGCGCGGCGTGGCAACCCTGAGCGAGCAGGGCTTCGATATCGGCCTGCAGGCCGGCGCCACCACTGGGGTCATGGCCGGAGAGGCAGAGGACAACGGGACGGGAGCTATAGATATTCATGGTTCGCGAGCTTATCACTAATCACCTTTTTTGGGCCCGGATTGGCCGCTTCGTCGATGAGCCGATGCTGGCTGAGACGCCCTCCGTGCTGCGTTCGACACGGCAATGTTCGG
This sequence comes from Pseudomonas cavernicola, assembly GCF_003596405.1. Classification (NCBI taxonomy): domain Bacteria; kingdom Pseudomonadati; phylum Pseudomonadota; class Gammaproteobacteria; order Pseudomonadales; family Pseudomonadaceae; genus Pseudomonas; species Pseudomonas cavernicola. The sequence goes on along the minus strand of NZ_QYUR01000002.1, from coordinate 345,732 downwards.
TGCACAACTGCGCGTCTTGCCAGGCACAGTGCCAGTATCCGAGCCGGCGCCAGAGAAAGGGCGTAAGTGCCTGATGGCGAGCGGCTTTTTCCGCCGGGCGGCTGTGCTAGAGTGAGCCCAATTCGAATAACCAGGCTCTGCGCGGCGGCGTCATTCAGGGGAGGTGGGGCTCTCCGGCGTGGCCCGACAAAGCCTTTGCGGGGCAGCATGCGCTACGGCCTTTTTTTACTCCTTTATCTGTGCTCGGCGGTGGCTGGCGCAGTCGAGTTCGACGAGCATACCCGCAGCCTAGTGCTGGGCCAGGAAATGGACGTGTTCGAGGATGTGCGCGGCGACGCCAGCATCAACGAAATCACCTCGCCGGCCCTGCAGGCCAGTTTCCGGCGGCACGATAAGCCGGTACTCAACGCCGGTTATTCGCGCTCGGTGTTCTGGCTGCGCCTGGATTTGGCCTATCGCCCGCAGACCTTGGTCGGTCAGCAGCCGTGGCTGCTGGAGCTGGCCTACCCGCCGCTCGATCATCTGGATCTCTATCTGGCGGATGGCCAGGGGGGCTTCCAACGAGCCCAGCGGACTGGCGATGCGCTGCCGTTCGCCAGCCGGCAGATCAAACAGAACAACTACCTGTTCGAACTCAGCCTGCAGCCCAATCAGCCGCAGCGCGTCTACCTGCGTCTGGAAAGCCAGGGCTCGATCCAGGCGCCGTTGAAGCTCTGGTCGCCGACGGCCTATCTGGAAGAGCAGCCGAGGCGCATCTATGTGCTGGGCATCATCTACGGTGTGCTGCTGGTGATGCTGATCTACAACCTGTTCATCTACCTGAGCGTGCGCGACACCAGCTACCTCTATTACATCTTCTATATCGCCTCGTTTGGTCTTTACCAGGTCTCGGTAAACGGTGCCGGTATCGAGTATTTCTGGCCGGATAGCCCGTGGTGGGCGAATGTGTCCACGCCGTTCCTGATCGGTTCAGCGGCATTGTTCGGCTGTCAGTTCGCCCGTAGTTTTCTACATACCTCGGAGCACAGTCCGTGGGTCGATCGCAGTCTGCTCGGGATGATGGCGCTGGGGGCGCTGGTGATGCTGCTGGCGCTCACCGCCAGTTATGCGTTTTCCTTGCGTCTGGCGACCTATGTGGCACTGCTGTTTACCGTGGTGATTTTCACCGCCGGCTTTCTGGCTTGGCGGCGTGACATGCGGGTGGCGCGTTATTTCATCATCGCCTGGAGCGCCTTTCTGCTCGGCGGCATCGTCAACACCCTGATGGTGCTGGGCTATCTGCCGAACGCGTTCCTGACCATGTATGCCAGCCAGATTGGCTCTGCGATTGAGGTGGGCCTGCTGTCGCTGGCCCTGGCCGACCGCATCAACTCGATGAAGGAAGAGCGCACGCGGATTCTCTATGAGTCCGGGCGCAAGTTGGAGGCGCTGAACCAGGAGTTGGCTAACAGCAACCGCCTGAAGGATGAGTTTCTCGCCACCGTCACCCACGAACTGCGCACGCCGATGAACGGCGTGATCGGCTCGCTGGAGTTGATGCAGACGGTGCCGATGGATGTTGAGTTGGAGCAATACCAGAAGACCGCCACGACCTCGTCGCGCGACATGATGCGGATGGTCAACGACATCCTCGCCCTCACTGAACTGCAAGCGGGCAAGCTCTACCCCTGGCGTGAGCCGTTCAGCCTGCGTGGGCTGTTCGACGGCCTGCGCGCGCAGTTCGCCCCGCGCGCCGAGGACAAGGGCCTGCGTTTTACCCTGGAGTTGGACGACAGCCTGCCGGACACCCTGGAAGGCGACGCCGGCAAGCTGGCCCAGAGCCTGGGCTACCTGTTGGATAACGCGATCAAGTTCACCCCGCGTGGCGCCATCACCTTGCGCGTTAGCTGTACCGATGTGACCAAGGAGAGCCTGGCGCTGCGCGTTGAGGTGATCGACAGCGGTATCGGCTTCAGTACCCCGGTGGATGGCTCGATGTATCAGCGCTTCCATCAATTGGATGGCTCGATGACTCGCGAATACGGCGGTCTGGGCGTCGGCTTGGCGATCTGTCGGCAGTTGGTCGGGCTGCTCGGCGGCAGCTTGAGCCACCAGTCGCAGTTGGGCCAGGGCAGTTGCTTTCAGCTGCGGCTGCCGCTGTTCCTGGCGGCGCCCAACCCGCAGCAAGTGTTGCCCCGTCGGGCTATGGGGCAAGCAGTGCGTCAACCCGAGCAGTGCACGGTCTTGGTGGTCGAGGACAACGGCATCAATCAGTTGGTGATGCGCGGCATGTTGCTGAAACTCGGCTACCGGGTGCGCTGCGCGGACAATGGTGCCGAGGCCCTCGAACTGCTGCGTCGGGAATCCGTGGATGCGGTCCTGTTGGATTGCCAGATGCCGGTGATGGATGGTTTCGCCACCTGCCGCGCGCTGCGCGGGTTGCCGGGCTGCATGGAGCTGCCGGTATTGGCGATCACCGCGCATAGCCATAGTGGCGACCGCGAGCGTTGTCTGGCAGCCGGGATGAGCGACTACATGGCCAAACCAGTGAAGTTCGAGGCGCTGCAAACGTTGCTGCATGACTGGCTGCTCTGCCAGGCCGCGACCAACCCGCAGCATGCGTAGGTCAGTGAAACCCGGCGCTGCGGCGTGTGCGCAGCCGCAGAGGTTGGGCTGAATGCAGGCTGCTGCGCGGTCTTGCTGCCTGTTGGTTGAGCTTCGCGGACGCTGACCTTCATTTGCGGACTTTTCGCGGCTGTTTTGACCGATATCCCACTTTAGCCAAGCTCTGAATCGTGATTCACTGGATTCACAAATGAATCTGGATTCAGACCATGGCCTATCGCCCAACCGTTGCCCGCCAAGACCGAGACCTCGAGTTGCGCGAACGCATTCTCGACTGCGCCCTGCAGCGGGTGGCCGAGGGTGGGTTCGCCGCCTTGACCATGCAGGCGCTGGCCGAGGATGTCGGCATTGCGACGGGCAGTCTGTACCGGCACTTTCGTGGCAAGGGCGAGTTGGCGGCGGAAGTCTTCGCCCGCGCCAGCCAGCTTGAGGTCGACACCCTGGCTGCGGTGCTACGCGGCCCCGGCACGCCAGATCAGCGTTTGGCCGAGGGCTTACGGCAGTTCGCCGCGCGTGCCTGGCACAGTCGGCGCCTGGCCTTCGCCCTGATCGCCGAGCCGGTCGACCCTGAGGTGGACGAGCAGCGCCTGCTCTATCGCGAGGCCTACGCCAAGCTGTACGCCGATCTGTTGCGCGAAGGGGTTGCCGCTGGCGCCTTCCGCCTAACCGCCATTTCACTGGTGGCGGCCTGCCTGGTGGGCGCAACTGCCGAATCCCTGGTCGGCCCCCTGTCGCCGCCGGCCCGCGCGGCGCGGGCGGCCGGCCATGCGTTGCCCGACTTGGGCGAGGTCAGCCAAACCCTGGTCACCTTCTGCCTACGCGCCGTTGGCGCCCAATTGCCTGCCGAGGAACCCCAGCCATGAGCCTGCATCAGTTCGCTGAAACCCATGAAGTGTTCAACCAGGTGCCGTCGCTGGAGGGCGCCAATCTCTACCGTGTCGACCTGCCGCTGCAAGAGTGGACGCGGCGCTTCGGCGGCGGCTGGGCCGAAGCGCGGATCGACGCCTACGGCGCCTTGGCCGGCGGGCCGTTGATGGCCGCTGGCTTTCTCGCCAACGAGAACAAACCGGTGTTCAAGAGTCACGATCGCTACGGTCATCGCATCGATTTGGTGGAGTTTCACCCGGCTTACCACGAGCTGATGCGGACGGCCATCGAGCATGGTTTGCCGTCGCTGCCCTGGACCGATCCCCGTGCTGGCGCGCAAGTCGCCCGTGCGGCCATGAGCTACCTGCACAGCCAGGCCGAAGCCGGCAGTGGCTGCCCGCTGACCATGACCTACGCCAGCGTACCGGCGCTCAAACTGCAGCCGGATATCGCCGAAATCTGGCTGCCGAAGATCCTCTCGACCGAATATGACCCGCGCAATCTGCCGCTCAGCCAGAAAGCCGGGGCCACCATCGGCATGGCGATGACCGAGAAACAAGGCGGCACCGATGTTCGCGCCAACACCACGCATGCCCATCCGGTCGGCATTCCGGGGCCGGGCCAGGCCTATGAGTTGGTCGGGCATAAGTGGTTCTGTTCGGCGCCGATGTGCGATGCCTTCCTGACCCTGGCGCAGACCGACAAGGGCCTGAGCTGCTTCCTGTTGCCACGGCATCGGCCGGACGGCGCGCGCAACGAGTTCTATATCCAGCGCCTGAAGAACAAGCTGGGCAACTGGTCGAATGCCTCCAGCGAGGTCGAATATCGCGGCGCGCTTGCCTGGATGATCGGCGAAGAAGGTCGCGGTGTGCCGACCATCATCGAGATGGTGGCGTTGACCCGCTTCGACTGCATGGTCGGCTCCAGCGCCTTGATGCGCCAGGCGCTGACCCAGGCCGCGCACCACTGCGCCTATCGCAAGGTCGGCGGCCGGGTACTCAATGAGCAGCCGTTGATGCAGAACGTGTTGGCCGATCTGGCCCTGGAAAGCGAGGCCGCGCTGGCCCTGACGATGCGCATGGGCCGCGCACTGGACAACGGCCACGACGAGCAAGAAGACAAGTTCGCCCGTTTGGTCACCGCGGTCGGTAAATATTGGATCTGCAAGCGCGCGCCGGCAATGATCAACGAAGCGGCGGAGTGCATGGGTGGCGCCGGCTATGTCGAGGACAGCATCCTGCCAAGGCTGTACCGCGAGGCGCCGGTCAACTCCACCTGGGAGGGTTCGGGCAACGTTCAGTGCCTGGATGTGCTGCGCGCCCTGTCGAAAGAGCCCGGTGTGCTCGACGCCTTGTTTGTCGAGTTGGGCGACGGCCATGGCGATGCCCGGCTGAAGGCGCATATCGGCCAGTTGCAGGCGGCCTTCCGCGACACCAACGATATCCAATACCGCGCGCGCCAGTTGACCGAGGACGTGGCTGTCGCCTTGCAGGCCAAGCTGCTGCTGGAGGCCGGCAACGCGGTGGTCGCCGATGCCTTTATCGCCAGTCGCCTGGGCGCGGGCGGGCGGGTGTACGGCACCTTGCCGCGCGGAGTGGATGTCGAGGCGCTGGTGGCGCGGGCGACCCCGCATCTGCTGTAAGTCACTCGGCTGGGTAGCGCCAGGCGAAACCCAGCGCCGGGCAATGCTGGGTTTCACTTCGCTCTACCCAGCCTACAGATGTGGCGAATAACGAGATCTGCTCGATAAGCAGGCGTACGGTCATGTCTTTTCTCGACGATGCAGGCAAGATAGAAATCTGCGTGATCAGACAGGAATGCCCACCGTGACCAGTTACACCGAAGCCTTTGTCGTCGCCCAAACCGCCGAAGAGGCGGTAGACCGGCTCGCCGCCCTGCATGAGCGGGCCACCAGCGGGCTGAGTCATGCCCTCAAAAACTACCTGAAAGAGCGCATCAAACCCGACGCGAGCCAGCACAGACTGTTCCGTTATCCGGAACTGCGCCTGACCTACCTGTGTCAAGGCGAGGTGCCGACCACCGTGCGCGCCTATGCCAAGGTGCAGGTGCCGGGCACCTATAGCGTCACCGTGACTCATCCGAAAGCGTTTCGTAACTATCTGCTGGAGCAATTGCGCCCGCTGATGAGCGACTTCACCGTGCAGGTCGAGGTCGGCGTGAGCCAGCAGAACATTCCCTACCCCTATGTGGTGGAGCAGGGCGATGAACTGGCCGGCTCCGGGGTGACGGCGGCGGAGTTGGCGCGGGTGTTCCCCAGCACCGACCTGTCGGCGGCCTCGGATGGCGTCGCCGACGGCCTGTACGACTGGGAAAACATCGACCCGATGCCGCTGGCACTGTTCGATGCGGCGCGGGTGGACTTCTCCCTGCGCCGCCTGGTGCACTACACCGGCAGCGACTGGCGGCATGTGCAGCCGTGGATTTTGCTGACCAACTACCACCGCTATGTCGATCAGTTCATCCGCCACGGCTTGAACCTGCTGAATGAAGATCCACGCTTCGTGCGCATGGTGCTGCCCGGCAATGTGCTCATCGAGCGCGGCATGGATAGCGGCGAGACGCAGGCGATCATCGAAGGCGTGGTCTGGCACCGCTATCAGATGCCGGCCTACCACCTGATCGCCACCGACGGGCATGGCGTGACCCTGGTCAATATCGGTGTAGGCCCGTCCAACGCGAAGAACATCACCGACCATTTGGCCGTGCTGCGCCCGCACTGCTGGCTGATGATCGGCCACTGCGGCGGCCTGCGCCAATCGCAGACCATCGGCGACTATGTGTTGGCCCACGCCTATATGCGCCGCGATGGCATCCTCGATCGGGTGGTGCCGCCGAACATCCCGATTCCGGCCCTGGCCGAGGTGCAGATGGCCTTGCAGGAAGCCGCGGCGAACGTCACTGGGGAGCGTGGCGAGGCGCTTAAACGGCGCTTGCGCACCGGCACCGTGCTGACCTATGACGACCGTAACTGGGAGCTGCGCTGGGCCCAGGAGCGACCACTGATCAACCTGGCGCGGGCGGTGGCGGTGGATATGGAAAGCGGCACCATCGCCGCCCAGGGCTATCGCTTGCGGGTGCCCTACGGGACCTTGTTGTGCGTTTCGGACAAGCCGCTACACAGCGAAATCAAACTGCCCGGCGCGGCCGGGGCGTTCTATGAGCGTGCGGTAACCCAACATTTGCATATCGGCATCGCCGCCCTGGATCTGCTGCGTAACCAGCTCAACTCGCTGCACTCGCGCAAGCTGCGCAGCTTCGACGAGCCGCCGTTCCGATGACTCCGGTCAGTCGGCCAGCGCCGCCTGACGCCAGGCCAGCGGGCTACTGCCGTGCCAGTTGCGGAAGGCCCGGCTAAAGGCGCTCTGTTCGGAAAAGCCAAGCAGGGCGGCGATTTCCCCCAAAGGCAGGTGCGGGTCACGCAGATAGCCCTCGGCCAATTGTCGGCGGGTGTCGTCGAGCAGTTGCTGGAAGCTGCTGCCGTCTGCCTGCAAGTGGCGCTGCAAGCTGCGCGGCGAGCGGTGCAGGCGTCCAGCCAGTGCCGCCAGGCTGGTATGTCCTTCACGCAGCAAAGGAATCAAGGCCTGCTGACAGGTGCTTGTCAGGCTGTTGTCGGCCCGTTGACGGAGAAAGCCTTCGGCCTGGGCATCGAGCAGGGCGAGCAAGGCTGGATCGGCCTGGCGCAAGGACAGTTGCAAGTATTCCAGCGGCAACGCCAGCCGCGTGTGCGAACAGTCGAAGCGCACCGGACAGCCGAAGAATTCCGTGTATGGCGTGACGTCCTGAGGAGCCGGGTTGACGAAGCGCACTTCGGTTGGTGCGAGTGGTTGCCCGCAGAGCTGGCGTGCCAGATGAACCAGCGCGGCGACGCCAGTCTCATCCACCCGCTGTCCTGGGCGGCTGTGCTCGGTACCCCATTCCAGCAGCAATTGCGCACCGCTCACGCTCAGGGTGGCCGGATTCAGGTCGTAGACCAGGCCATGGAAGCGCTCCAGGCGTTGCAGGGCGTCACCCAGGGTGGCGCAGGCCAGCGCGGCATACCCGACCACACCGAAATGACGCGGACCTATGCCTTCTCCGATGCGCAGGCCGATGGCCGCTTCGCCGAGGTGTTCGTCGGCCCGTCGCAGCAAGTCCTGCCAGAGCGGCAAGGGCAGCAATCCATCGTTGCTGCGGGGCAAGGGCCCGAGCAGCGCTTCGCCATCGATGCCACGGCGGGCGAGGAACTCATAGAGCAGTTGGGCATAGCTGGCGGCGATACGCTGTTTGGTCATGGGGCAGGTCTTGGCGTGATTGGTCAAAAAGATAGCGGATCAGGTCAAGTGACGTAGCCCATCTTTCGACATGCTGGGGCCGTTCCTGCCGACCCCGGAGTTCACTATGTCTGAGCTGTATTCTCTGCTGGCGACGTTGGTCGAGCAGATCGACTTGCGTCGCGACCTGTTGCTGATCCTGACCCCATTGTTCATCGCCACCCTCGGCGGCGAATGGCTGGCGCTGCGCCGGCGCGGGGTGTTCAAGATGCGTGATTCGCTGGCCAGCCTCGGCCTGGGTGCGATCTACCTGGTGGGCGATGCGCTGCTGGTGGCTTTCATGGTTCTGCCTGTCTACCACCTGGTGTACGCGGCGCGCTTGCTCGATTTCGAGATGACCCCGTTGGCGTTCATCGCGCTGCTGTTGCTGCTGGAGCTCTGCTACTACGGGTTCCACCGCGCCAGTCACCGCATCCGCTGGTTCTGGGCAGCACATGTGGTGCACCACTCTTCGGAGCACATGAACCTGACTACCGCCATGCGCCAGAGCCTGTTCTACGGCGTCGCCGGTAATTGGCTGTTCTATCTGCCGCTGGTCTGGCTTGGCTTCGCCCCGGAGTGGGTGCTGTTCATGCTGTCTGTCAGTCTGGCCTATCAGTATTTCGTCCATACCCAGGGGGTTGGTCGGTTGCCGCGGCCCGTCGAATGGTTGTTCAACACACCGTCGCATCATCGCGCCCACCACGGCCGTAATCCGCAGTACATCGACCGCAACTATGGCGGCATCCTGATCATCTATGACCGCCTGTTCGGCACCTTCGTCGAGGAGCGCGAACCGGTGGACTACGGCATTGTGCGGCAGGTGCACAGTCACAACCCGCTGTGGCTGAATCTGCATGAGTGGGTCGATATGTTCCGCGACGTGGCCCGCCCCGGTCCGTTGGCGCTGCGTCTGAAACACCTGTGGGCTCCGCCGGAATGGCAGCGTCCGCAGCGGTCAGCGCTGGACGTAACGCCACGAAGGGGCTAGCGCCGCCCGAGTTAGCGTTCGGTCTACGGCTTGGCGGCGAGTGGCTCGACCTGCCAGCACTCGCCCGGCTGTGGTGTACGAAAACGTGCCGGCTCGACCTGGTGCTGGCGCAATGCCTTGGCTAAGTCGGCCGGCGGGTCGAACTGGCCCTCGTCGGTCAAGCGGAAGGTGCCGAAGTGGATGGCCATGCTGTTCTGCGCCTCCAACTGTCGGTGAGCCTGCACCGCATCATCCGGGTTCATGTGATGGTCGCGCATGAACCAGCGCGGCGCGTAGGCGCCAATCGGCAGCGCGGCGAAACGCAACGGGCCGAAGCGCTGACGAATCAGCTGGAATTCCGGGCCGAGACCGCTATCACCGGGAAACAACAGCGGCCCGTCCGCCGATTGCAGGACAAAGCCCAGCCACAGCGTCTGGTTCGTATCGGCGCGCGTACGCGCCGACCAGTGCTGCACCGGCACGGCATGCAGCGTCAGCTCGGGGTTCAGGGTTAGCGACTGCCACCAATCCACTTCGACTACATCAGTGAAGCCGGTTTTGCGTATCAGCTCGCCATTGCCCAGCCCGCTCACCACTTTGGCGCCGGGGAAACGCTTGGCCAACTGATGCAGGCTTTGCAGATCCAGGTGGTCGTAATGGTTGTGGCTGACCAGGATCAGGTCGATCGGCGGCAACTGATGCAGGCTCAGCCCTGGCGGGTGATGGCGCTTCGGCCCGATAAAGCTGAACGGGCTGACCCGCTTGGACCAGACCGGGTCGGTGAGGATGTTCAGCCCGTGCTGCTGGATCAGCAAGGTGGCATGGTTGATATAGGTGACGTGCAGCTCCGCACCATGCACCCGTTCCTGCACCTTGGGCGGCACTGCTGGTCCGGGTTGGTCGACCCACTTGGTCCGCGGGCTGTTGAGTTGCCACTTCATAACGCTGGCAAAGCTCTTATGCGGAGTGGGCTCGAGGTTGTGAAAGCGTGCACCGTCGAAATGGTCGGACGCTGGGCCGCGATAGGGGGTGCCGTTGCGGCCGAGCAGCGTCAGCAGGTTGAGCAACCAAGTCGGGCGCAAGGGACGGGGCATGGCGGCTTTGCTCTTGCCGTGAGGATGCCGCTCAACCTAGCATGGCCGCTCACTTTTGCCTGTGCCCCGACACCTTTTGTAACCATGGCCCGTCCAACGCGTCCCGCCCCTCGTCATCCTGCTGCGAAATCCCAGGGCAAGCCCGCCGCGCCACGCCGGGTGGCCAAAGCGCCGCCGGCTGAGCCGCAACTGATCCTGTTCAACAAGCCCTTCGATGTGCTGACCCAGTTCAGTGACGGCGAAGGCCGGGCAACGCTGAAGGATTTCATCCCGCTGCCCGGCATCTACCCGGCCGGGCGCCTGGACCGCGACAGCGAGGGCCTGTTGTTGCTGACCAATGACGGCCAGTTGCAGGCGCGTATCGCCGACCCCAAGCACAAGCTGGCCAAGACTTATTGGGTGCAGGTGGAGGGTGAGCCGACGGCGGAACAGCTCCAGCGCCTGCGTGACGGCGTCGAGCTGAACGATGGCCCGACCCTGCCGGCCGAAGCCCGACAATTGGCCGAGCCGCGACTATGGGCGCGTAACCCGCCGGTGCGCTTTCGCAAAAGCGTGCCGACCGCCTGGTTGGAACTGGTGATTCGCGAGGGGCGCAACCGCCAGGTGCGGCGCATGACAGCGGCAGTCGGTTTGCCGACCTTGCGGCTGGTGCGGGTTCGCATTGGCCCCTGGAGTCTGGATGACCTGGGCTTGGGCGAGTGGAAAGCGGTGCCGGCACAGCTGGATTGAGGCGGCTGAGGTAGGCTGGGTAGAGCGTAGCGAAACCCAGCTAATCGAATGCTGGGTTTCGTCCTGTGGACTCTACCCAGCCTACATGCCTTCCATACCGGCGATGACAAAGGTCTTGATCACAAAGCCGAGTACCCCGAGGCCCAGGGCGAGAAACAAAATCATGGTGCCGTAGCGGCCGGCTTTGGACTTCTTCGCCAGATCCCAGACGATAAACGCCATAAAGGCCACCAGACCGCCGACCAGGATGATCATCATCCACTCTTCAAACATTTCCGGTTCCATCGCGACCTCCAGCAATACGCATAGACAACGCCAGCTACGGGCTGACAAAACGGCGGGGCGGGCGCATCGGCTTCTCTGTTAGAGGTGCCGGGCTGTTGTTGTGTGAGCGGGAGCTCTTATGGCGGGGCCACGCGGGGGGTACAACAAAACGGCGGCAATTATACGCGATGCTGCCCCGCTGTCGCCGGGGCTTCGTCGGCCTGCTCCAGCGGGGCTTATGTTCCAGTGAGGCGTTGTTAGCTGCGCAAGTGCTGCAGCGGCAGTTGGGTGCTGGAGATCACCTGATTGAGCACAAAACTCGAACGCACGCTGGAGACCCCCTCGATGCGGGTCAGTTGGCCGAGCAGGAATTTCTGGTAGTGATCCATATCCGGCACCACCACCTTGAGCTGGTAGTCCGCATCCATCCCGGTCACCAGGCTGCATTCGAGCACTTCCGGGCATTGGTTGATCACCGACTCGAAATGCTCGAAACGCTCCGGAGTGTGCCGATCCATGCCGATCTGTACGTAGGCGGTGAGCGTCAGGCCGAGCTTCTTGCGATCCAGCAGCGCGACCTGGCGGAGTATGTAGCCGTCATCTTCCAGTTGCTTGACTCGCCGCGAACAGGGCGAGGGCGAGAGACCGATGCGTTCGGCCAGTTCCTGGTTGGAGATGCGCGCATCGCGTTGCAGTTCAGCCAAGATATTGAGGTCGTAACGATCAAGTTTGTTCATGGCGGCCACTCTTCTATTATAGATTGCGATACATAGTGCTTTGATAGTAAAAGATTGCGCAAGTAGGCCTGCATTGAGCAATTTTCGCAATCCTCTGCTGCGCCAATAGGCTTAAGCTTTACCTCAGTTAAATGACCCGGACAGAAGAGTCCACCCGGCCCGCCCAATCAGGCGCGTCGAAGCCGCCGATCCCACCGGGTCGCCACGGCCACCGGGTCCGCACTGCCCAACCAGGCGGGCGAGAAAAGCGGCGACACAATTGCCAGCAGCGGACGAATTCCCTAAGGGAGGTCATTTGACCTCCCTTTTTGTTGTCTGCGGGTAATGCGCGGGTCGTTGCGGTTGTGCAGCGTTATCGGTAGGCGCTGCAGGCCTGACGGGAAGGGCTGCGATAGCGTCAACCAGAGGCGCGATTCAGGCCTCGGCCTGCTGCGCTGGCACGTTCTGCGGGTCGGCGTGGACCAGCACCTCGGCGCGCGGGTATTCGGCGCGTATGGCCTGCTCGACCTGCTCGCAAAGGCCGTGGGCGACCGTCAAGGTCAGCGCGCCCGGCAACTCCAGATGCAGTTGCACAAACCAGTGGGCACCGGAGATTCGCGTACGCAGATCATGCGCGCCGAGCACGCCGGGCACGCTGCAGGCAAGTTCGAGCATGTGCGAACTGACATCGACCGGCAGTTCTTCATCCATCAGCACCGAGATTGCCTCGCGGGCGATCTGCACCGCGCTCCACAAGATATAGGCGGCGATGCCCAGGCCGAATGGCGCATCCAGTTGCGGCCAGCCAAAGTAGGCCAGAGCCAGTGCCAGCAGAATGCTGCTGTTGAGCAGCAAGTCCGAACGGTAATGCAGGGAGTCGGCGCGAATCGCGGTGGAACCGGTGACGCGGATCACCCGCTGTTGGAACAGCAGCAGGGCGACCGTCAGCCCCAGCGCGAGCAGCATCACGGCGATGCCCAGGCCGGGCGCGCCGAGGGGCTGCGGGTGCTGCAGGCGCTCAACCGCCTGAATCGCGACGAGCACGGCGCTGACCGCGATAAACAGCGCCTGCGCCATGCCCGACAAGGCCTCGGCCTTGCCGTGACCGTAGCGGTGATCATCGTCCGCCGGGCGCAGCGAATAATGCACGGCCAGCAGGTTGAGCAGGGAGGCGGCACCATCCAGCAAGGAGTCGGTCAGGCCGGCCAGCAGGCTGACCGAGCCGCTCAACCACCAGGCCACGCCTTTAGCCGCGATCAGAATGCACGCCACCGTTAATGAGGCAAAGGTTGCCTGGCGCAGCAGGCGAGCATGCACGGCGCTGCGGCTCATACCGTCTCCGGCAGGAAGTAGATGTAATCCAGTATCGGTGCCGGTTGGCCGAGCGCCGTCAGCGCCGCGCTAATCTGGCCGCGATGATGGGTGCCGTGGTTGACCAGGTGCAGGACGATATCCGCCAGCGGCTTCAGTTGTGGCTCGCCGCGCATATTTTGATAGGCCAGCGGCATGCCGAGACGCTGGTCATCCTGTTCGCTAAGCAGCAGGCGCCAGGCATGCACGCCGTCGGCGAGAAAACCGGCTAAGGCGTTACGTTCGCTGACGGCCTCCGCATCCAGACGGGTGAAGGGGGGCGGCTCGTGGCGCACGCGCGCCAACCAGATGCGATCGGCTACCGCCAGATGGTTGAGGGTGCCATGCAAGCTGCCAAAGAATAGCCCGCACGGCGCACGGTAGTTGTCCTCGTCGAGGGCTTCCAGGTTGGCCAATAAGCGGTTGTATGCCCAGCCGTGGTAAGCCAGTAAACGTTCCAGATGGCTGGCGAGCAAGCGCGGGCTGGGGAAAGTTACAGCGTTAGGCATTGGCTGCTCCTGCTGGGCGAAATCCTTATTTACCCAGCGCTAACCGGTGGTTTCTATGCTGTGGCACAGCACTCTCAGCTAGCGCGGGCGGTGTTGCTGCTGGGTTGCCTCAGGCTGCCGGGTGCAGACCGTAGGCGGCCAGTTGCTCGATACTGCCGGTGTGCTGGATCAAGCGCGGATCATCGAGCGGCAGGTCGCGGCCGGTTTCGCGCTCGATCAGCGCCTTGAGCTGGGCATTGTCGATCTTGCCGTCGGCGCCGATGGTCTCTTGCAACTGTTGAGGGTCGACCTGCGCGGTATGGCCGTCCGGCAGGTAGATGGCGCCCGTGGCGAAGTCGATGCCGAATGCGATCAGGCCGGGGATCACATAGAACAGCAGGCCGATGGCATTCAGGCCGGCAACCACCGGGTCGATCTTTCCTTCAATCTGCCCGCGGCGATCGGGAAAGAACAGCGTGCCGCACGCGCTCAGTTGAGTGAACAGGGTAACGGCCATAACGCCGCCGATGACACGAGACCGCATGCGCATAAGCACCTCCAGAAAGTAATGGCACAACTATATCAAGCCGGCTGTGGCAATGCCGCTCCGTTGCGAGCGCGCCGGACGTTGCTGAGACCACCGCGAGTGGTTGGCCGTTCGCCGCTATAATCGCCGGCTTTTACTGTGGACACCTCCGATGGCATGCCCATGACCCCGTTACCCATCGACGCAGTATTGCCGGCCTTGCGCGCGGCCCTGGCCGAGCGCCATGAGGCCGTGCTGGAAGCGCCACCCGGCGCCGGTAAAACCACCCGTGTGCCGCTGGTTTTGCTCGACGAGCCGTGGCTGGCCGGGCAATCGATTCTGATGCTCGAACCTCGGCGGCTGGCGGCGCGGGCAGCGGCTGAGCGGCTGGCCAGTGAACTGGGGGAGGCGGTCGGCGACACGGTCGGCTACCGCATCCGTCTGGAGAGCAAAATCGGCCCCAGAACCCGTATCGAGGTGGTCACCGAAGGCATCCTCGCTCGGCGCTTGCAGGACGACCCGGCGCTGGACGGAGTGGGCCTGGTGATCTTCGACGAATTCCATGAGCGCAGCCTGGATGCCGACTTGGCCTTGGCGCTGACCCTGAATGGGCGCGCGATCTTTCGCGAAAGCGCGGGGCTCGACCAGCCGCCGCTGAAAGTCCTGTTGATGTCCGCCACCCTGGAGGGGGAGCGGCTTTCGGCGTTACTGGATAACGCCCCGGTGGTGCGCAGCGAAGGGCGCATGTACCCGGTCGCGACACACTGGGGGCGGCCGTTTCTGCCGGGCGGCCCTTATGAAAAAGAAGGGCTTGAGCCGAGGGTCGTGCAGACGGTGTTGCAAGCGCTGGCCGATGAGCCTGGCAGCCTATTGGTGTTTCTCCCTGGCCAGGCCGAAATCCGCCGGGTCAACGAGCAGCTTGAAGACGCCTTGCGGGGGCGTAGCGAGATTCTGCTCTGCCCGTTGCACGGCGAGTTGGACTTGAGCGCCCAACGCGCGGCCATCGAGCCAGCGCCATCTGGCATCCGCAAAGTGGTGCTGGCGACCAATATCGCCGAGACCAGCCTGACCATCGACGGCGTGCGGGTGGTGGTGGATGCCGGCTTGGCGCTGGTGCCGCGTTTCGATCCAGGTAGCGGCATGACCCGCCTGGATACCCAGCGCATCTCCCGCGCCAGCGCCACGCAGCGGGCTGGCCGTGCCGGGCGTCTGCAACCGGGCGCGTGTTACCGGCTGTGGTCGCAAGCGCAGCACGAGCAATTGGCGGCGCATGGCAGCGCGGAAATTCTCCAGGCCGACCTGGCCGGACTGGCCCTGCAACTGGCGCGCTGGGGCGTGCAGCCTGGGGAGCTGGCCTGGCTGGATACGCCGCCGGCGGCGGCTTATGCCCAGGCCCAGGAGTTATTGGGTCGGCTCGGTGCTTTGAGCCTGAAAGCTGACGGTGGCTGGACGCTGACCGCGCACGGCCAGGCCATGGCCGCACTGCCGGCGCACCCGCGGATCGCCCATTTACTGTTGCGTGGGCAGGCGCTGGGCCTCGGCAGCCTGGCTTGCGATGTGGCCGCGCTGCTCGGTGAGCGGGATATCCAGCGCGGCGGCGGTGCTGACTTGCACAGCCGGCTGGCCTTGCTGGCCGGCGCAGAGCGCGTGGCGCGGGGCGCCCAGGGCGGCGTACAGCGAGCGCGGCAGTTGGCCCGGCAGTTTCGCGCTGCTCTTGTAACTTCAGGGCGGGGGCCGTCCAGCGAGGCGGTCGCCGATCCCGAGCATCCGCGTTGGCTCGGCGCCTTGCTGGCCTTCGCCTATCCGGATCGGGTGGCCCAGCAGCGGCGTGCCGGTGGCGGCGAATACCGTTTGGCCAATGGTCGCGCTGCGCAGTTCGCCGAGCCCGATGCGTTGATGAAGCAGCCCTGGCTGGTGGTGGCCGACCTTGGCAGCCGCCAGGGCCAGCGCGAAGAGCGGATTTACCTGGCGGCTGAACTCGACCCGGCGCTGTTCGACTCGGTATTGAGCGAGCAAGTGAGCGGTCGCGAAGAGCTGGAGTGGGACGAGCGCGAAGGCGTGCTGCGGGCCGAGCGACAGCGCCGGGTCGGTGAGTTGGTGCTGGCCCGTGAGCCGTTGAACAACCTCGATGAGGCCACGCGCAGCCGCGCCTTGCTCGGCCTGGTGCGGCGCAAAGGCTTGGAGTTGTTGCCGTGGACGCCGGAGTTGCGGCAGTGGCAGGCCCGTGTCGCGCTGCTGCGGCGGCTCGACCTGACGCAGCAGGACAACAGCGATTGGCCCGATGTGTCCGATGCGGCGCTGCTGGCGAGCTTGGAACAGTGGCTGCAGCCTTACCTGGGCAAGGTCTCCCGGCTCAGTCATTTCGGTAATCTCGATCTGCCGGCAATCCTCCAGAACCTGCTGCCCTGGCCGCTGCCGCAGCGCCTTGATGAGTGGGCACCATGCACAGTGCAGGTGCCGTCAGGCTCGCGCATCGGCCTGGATTACAGCGAGGAACCGCCGGTGTTGGCGGTGCGTTTGCAGGAGTTATTCGGCCTGGCCGAAACCCCGCGAATTGCCGGCGGCCGGCAGATCGTCAAGCTGCACCTGCTCTCGCCCGCCCGCAGGCCGGTGCAGGTGACCCAGGATCTGGCGAACTTCTGGCGCAGCACCTATGCCGAGGTGAAAAAGGATCTGAAAGGCCGCTACCCCAAGCACTACTGGCCAGATGACCCGTTGGTCGCCGAACCGACGGCGCGCGCCAAGCCGCGTCGCTAGGCGGGCGGGGTTACTGCAGACGCAAATCCTCCCCCGCCGCCTCCAGCTCTAGATAGGCCCGGTCCAGCGCATCGCGTAGCCGGGCGCTGGCGGGTGTGTGCTTGGAGACGATGAAGTGCACCGGCATCTGCTGCAGCGGCAAAAATGGCATTTCAGCCATACCTAGCTGCTGCCGGGCTTGTTCCACCGTCGTCTGATAGTCCAGTAGGAAGTCGCCGCGCCGCCGCTGCAGCATCTCCAGCGTCTAACGCGGCAGCGCTCCCACGTTGCAGAAAGTCTTAGCTGCCTGGCGGCAGTAGGAAGCGCGCGATCAGCGGTAGATGATCAGAAATCCGCTGGGTATCGGACTGGCGCACCGTAGCGGCGAGACGAACCAGTTGCGGGCTGTGGAACAGGTAGTCGAGGGTCCGGTCCGGGCCGTTGACACGCGGGTCGTTGGGGAAGTGGGTGTACCAGGCCGCCTGCTCGGCGCCGCTGGCTTCGGCAATGCTGGGGATCATCGGGTACTTGTCCCATAACACCTTGAGCTCGCTGTCGGCGGCGTACCAACTGCGTTGCTGTTCGGCTAGGTGCTGATATTGCCCGGGCGGCAGCAGGTTGAAGTCGCCGCCGATGACCCAGGGCGTGCCGGCGGCGCTTAACTGCTCGAGCAGGCCGGCGCTCATGGCGATTTGCCGCTGCATGGTGTCGTCGCCTTGGGCGAAGGCATCCAGGTGGGCGTTGATCACCGCCAGTTGACCACCATCGCGGACCGGCAGGTAGCTCACCAGTAGGGCGCGTTTAAGGTTGAATTGGCGAGTCAGCGGGTCGGCTGGAATCTGCGGCAGCTGCAGGCGCTCGGCCTGGGCGATCTGGTAACGGCTCAAGGTGGCGAGCTTCATGCCGACGCTGCCGCGAATCTTCGGGTGGGGGACGAAGGCGGCCTTCCAGTAGAAGGCCTGCGTGCTGCACGGGTAGAGGTCAGCCAGACGTTCCCGCAGAAGCCCCAGCTGATCTTGGTAATCCGTGGTCTTGGTGTTCTCGTGCAGTTCTTGCAGCAGCACGATGTCCGGTTGTTCGTCGCGCAGTACGCGGACCACTTCATCGAGGCTATAGGCCAGGTCCGCCGCGGTCGGCCGGGTATCCGGGCCGCTGCCGTCGGCCAAGTCGTACCAGAACACATAGCGCTTGCCGGCCAGGTATTGCACGTTCCAGGTCATCACCTTCAGCGCTTGGCCGGGCTGCAGCGTCCGTGCCTGGGCAGCGCAGGCCAGCGGCGCCGGCTCGCGCGCGGCTGGGTGCCAGGTCAGGGAGTAGACCAAGGTAAACAGGACGCCGCCAAGGGCGAGCAAACTAAGCAGGGTGAGGCGCAGGAACGGGGGCAGGGTCATGGGCTGGGCCAAATGGGCTTGGACTATGCTGGAAAGACGCGAGCTTACCCGAGCGGTCGCCTACGGCCCAGGCCTGAACGCCGCGCACCCCCGGATGAGGAAAGGCTCATGACAGACGTGGTGATTGCCCAGCGCGGTCCTTATGAGGTTGAAGTGGTTGCCGGACTGGATTATTTCTGGTGTCGTTGCGGGCGCAGTGCCACGCAGCCGTTCTGCGACGGGACGCATAAGGGTAGCGGCATCCACCCGCTGAAATACCATGCCGAACAGAGCGAGACCCTGTATTTCTGCGGCTGTAAGCACACCCAGTCGCCGCCCTGTTGCGACGGCACACATCAAACGTTGCCATAACAACCTTTCGCGCGGCAGTCAGCGCCTGTTCCAGGGGATGGTCATGTATCGCAAGGTATTCGCTAGCAAGGTGTTCGACCGCAAGGTGGTGCTGATCAGCGGCGGCTGCGCGGGAATTGGCCGAGCGCTGGCCGAGCGGCTAGCGCAGGCGGGTGCGCGTTTGGCGATTCTCGACCTGGACAAAACCGAACTGGAGAGCCTGGTGCGGCACCTGGCCGATCAGCATAACGCCGAGGCCCTTGGCCTGTGCTGCGACGTGGCGGATGCCGTCGCCGTGGAGCACGCCGTAGCCCAGGCGATTGAGCATTTCGGTGGTATCGATGTGCTGATCAACAACGCCGGCATCACCCACCGCAGCACCTTTGCCGAGACCGAACTGGCGGTGTTCCAGCGGGTGATGGCAGTCAACTACTTCGGCGCGCTGCATTGCACCAAGGCGGCCTTGTCCAGCCTGATCGACCGGAATGGGCAGATCATCGTCCTCAGCTCACTGTCCGGCTTCGCCCCGTTGCTCTATCGCAGTGCCTACAACGCCAGCAAGCATGCACTGCATGGGCTGTTCGAGACCTTACGCTATGAGATCAAAGGCTCGGGGGTGAATGTGATGCTGGTCTGCCCCGGCTTTACCGCCACCGACCTGCGCAAGAACGCCTTGGTCGGCGACGACTCGATCGCCCATCAGCCGCCGCTGGCGATGGGCAAGGTGGCTTCGACCCAGGATGTCGCCGAGGCGATCTACCAGGGCGCGCTGAAGCGCCGACGGTTGCTGGTGTTGTCGAATGTCGACTGGCGCGCCCGGCTGCTGGCGCGCTTCTTCCCACGGCTGTTCGAGCGGGTTCTGCTGCCGCGCTTGTCAGGGCTTAAACCCCAGCCCTTTCGGCGCGGCTGATGCGCTATGGCTTACTGCTGCTCACGTTGCTGGCCAGCCTGACGCTGGCGCAGGAGCGCGCACCGTTGCGGGTGATGACCGATGTCTGGCCACCGTTTCGCATGCTGGGCGCGGATGGACACCTGGTCGGCCTGGACATTGATCTGCTGGCTGAACTGGGCAAGCGCACCGGGCTGCGCTTCGAGGTGCAGCGCGTGCCGTGGGCGCGCGGCCTGGCGGAGTTGCAGCAGGGCAAGGCCGACCTGATGACCGGCTTGGCGAAAACCCCGGAGCGTGAGCGCTATATCGACTATCTGGCGCGGCCCTATTACGCCTGTGCGCCGCGCTTCTATGCGGCGCCAGCGTTCGCCGCCGCGCTGACCAATTACCCGCAGCTGCGTGCTCACCCAATCGGCTATGTCCTGGAGTCGGCCTATTTCGAGCCGTTTGACTCGGATCGGCAGCTGGAAAAGCGTGGTGTCAGTAGCGAGACGCAGCTGTTACAGATGCTGGTGCGCGGGCGCCTGCCGGTGGTGATCGGCACCGATTGTCAGGTCGACTACGAGTTGCGGGAGCCGGCCCTGGCGGCGCAGATCGCCAAGGCCCGCTATCAGCCCGCGGCCCGCACCGAATTGTTTCTCGGTTTCTCCCGGCAGCGGCCGTTGCGCGCGGAGCGGCAACAAATCGCCGAGGCCTTAGAGCAGATGCTGGCCGAGGGCTGGGTCGAGCACGCGGCCAAGCATTACCAGCCGCAACCCTAGTGGCCTGTACGGCTAGTTGGTTCACTCAAGTTCGGATGCCTGGAGTCCTGAGACCAGGCGCCGTGACGAGTCATAGCTGGGCTACTTTGATCCGCGGCAACGTAGTATCGGGGCTTCAGGCGCCGAAATTGACTAATTGAACTAGCCACACAGGCCACTAGTGGCTAAGCGCGGCAGTGGCCAAGCGCTGCCGGCTAGTGCGGTTCGGTATACAGCTCATAGATCGACGCACTATCCCAATACGCGGCTTCGATCTTGTGCCCGTCGAGGTCACGGACAAAGCAGCCGTAATAGGGTTCGCCGTAGTCCGGTCGAGGGCCGGGTTCGCCCTCCGGGGTTGCTCCGGCAGCTAGCGCGGCGGCGTAGAAGGCCTGCACGGCCGCATGGTCTGGGGCGAAGAAGCCGATATGAGAGCCATTGCCGATCGTCGCCGCTTGGCCATTGAGCGGCGTGTGTATCCAGAACTCCGGGTGCTCGCGGCCGTACGCCACAGCACCGGGATGAGCCATGAGGCGTTTACAGCCGAGGGTCGAGAGAACCTGATCGTAGAAGGCGACGGCGCGCTCGAACTGGTTGGTGCCGAGGGATACATGCGACAGGATGCTGGGGTTGGCGTCTGCCATAGGGGGATCCTCCTTGGAAAATCAGCCCCTACTAGCCTAGCCCGAATTCAAGCGTTTGCCGGCTCATGGCTGACCAGCATGAACAGGCGAAACAGCACCACGCTGGCGAATAGCTGGAGAAAGCCATTGGTGCAATCCAGCACGAACGACAGCAGCGCATCCGGCTGTTGGTCCTCCGTCGAGAAGGCCAGCCAGTCGAGCAGCCAGAGCGGCAGCATCACGCAGAGGATGCACAACAGAATCCGCAAGAAATGCCCAGTGGTCATTTGAAAGCTCGCGCGCAGGGCCGCCAGCGGGCTCAACCCGCGCAGGACCAGCAAGTATTCAGCGAAGGCCAGCTTGATCATCACCCACAGCCCCGGCAGCACGAAGAGCGAAACGCCGAGCATGATCAGCAGAGTGCTCAGGGCCGCCAGCACGGCGAAGCTCGGCCACAGCCGCAGTGCCATGGCCAGCAGATCTGCCGTGCGTGGTTGCAGACCGCGGCTACGGGCATCGAGGAAGAGGATCAGCGCCCCCGTGTAGAGCGGGTAGAACAGCAGCCCGACCACCAGACCATAGACGGGGGACGCTTCGCTCCCGCTCCAGGCGCCGACCGCCTGCTGGGCCAAGCCTTCGAGCGCGATCAGTGGCAGGCAGAGCAGGGCGATGGCCGCCAAGTTGCGGGTGAAGAAGTACCAGGAGTCGCGGAGGATCGGGAGCGGGTTCATCGTGGGTTATCGCTGCAAAAAACAGGGCACCACTGTAGCCGATGGGCGCAGCCGCTCCAAATGCGGGGAGAGGGCGAGCGGTGGCCGGTAGGGGTCAAGAGGGCTCAGCAAAGAGGCTCGTCAGCAACTCGGTGCAGTTCAGCACCGTCGCGTATTCGCCCTGCAGGTTGGCCATCGCCATGGCATGCACTTCCTCGGCACTGCGCGGCCGGCCGTCGAAATCAGACTTGGCGAAGGTGAAGCAGGCGTCGTTCAGCACCACGGTGTGAAAACCCAGATTGCCGGCACTGCGCGCCGTGGACTCCACCGAGTTCTCGCTGGAGACGCCGACTATGACCAGGTGCTCGATGCCGCGTACCCGCAGCCAGCGCTCCAAGGAGCTATGAGTAAAGGCATCCGGCACGTTTTTCTCGAACACCTGCTCATTGGCTTGGGGCTCGAAAGCTGGCTGGAACAGCACGCCCGCCTGGCCGGGGGCGAACACCGAAGTTGGCGAGCGCGAGATATGCCGGATATGCACCACTGGCCAGCCGTGGGCGCGCCAGTGGCTGAGCAGTGCGGCGACGCGGGTTTCGGCTTCGGGGTTATTACGCGGACCCAGCTGCGGCTCGCGCATGCCCTGTTGTAGATCAATAATTAATAAAGCCGGGGCATCGTGCCGGGACGCTGAGTCGGGAATCGGCGGCATATTGGCTGTCCTTTCCTTGGGGCTGGCATACTGAGCGCCGACTTTAGCTGTAAGTCGCAGTTGTCAGCCACAGCGCGACCCGCGCCAAAAGGATTGCCGGTGAAGAAAATCGCCGTATTCGCCGATGTACAGAACCTCTACTACACCGTGCGCCAGGCACATGGGTGCCACTTCAACTATGCCGCGTTATGGGCGGACATCGGCCAGCGTGGGCAGATAGTCGAGGCCTACGCCTACGCCATCGAGCGCGGCGACGCCAAACAGCAGCAGTTCCAGCGGATCCTGCGCAACCTTGGCTTCGAGGTGAAGCTCAAGCCGTTCATCCAGCGCAGCGATGGCTCGGCCAAGGGCGACTGGGATGTCGGCATCACCATCGACATCATGGACGCCGCGTCGCGCGTCGATGAAGTGGTGCTCGCCTCCGGCGATGGCGACTTCGCCATCCTCCTGGACAAGGTGCGCGCCACTCACGGCATCGAAGCCACGGTCTACGGCGTGCCGAGCCTGACCGCACAGGCGCTGATGCGCTCAGCCAGCCGGTATGTGCCAATCGAAGGCGCGTTGCTGCTGAAAAGCTAAGCCGGGCACCGTACTTATTCTTCACTCAAACGAGACAACCTGAAGTTGGAACGCATTGCAGTAATCGACTTTGAAACCACCGGTATTTCCCCTGGGCAGAACTGCCGCGCCACCGAGATCGCGGCGGTGATCCTGGAAGACGGACGGATCGTCGAGCGCTACCAGAGCCTGATGAACGCCGGGGTCTGGGTGCCGGCGTTCATCGAGAACCTCACCGGCATCAGCAACAGCATGCTGCACTCGGCGCCACCGGCCGCGCAGGTGATGCGAGAGGTGGCGGATTTTGTTGGCAGCACGCCGCTGGTGGCGCACAACGCCTCGTTCGACCAGAAATTCTGGGATGCCGAGCTGGCGCTGATCCAGCGCACCCGACCGCAGACTTTCGCCTGTTCCATGCTGCTGGCGCGGCGGTTACTGCCGCAGGCGCCGAATCACAAACTCGGCACGCTGAACAGCTGGGCCAAACTACCGGTCACCGGCAAGGCCCACCGGGCGTTGGCCGATGCGGAAATGGCGGCCAACCTGACCGTTTACCTGGCCGACCAGTTACGTCATACCCATGGCATCAGCCGGGTCTCCCACAGCCTGCTGTGCAAACTGCAAAAAGTACCCGCAGCGAAGATTGGCGAAGCCCTCAGAAACGCCCGCGCAGGCCTGTAGGAGCGAATTTATTCGCGATGGGGCAGCACCCAGTCGCGCTTGTTCGCGGATAAATCCGCTCCTACAGCAGCCCGGCCGCAGACAATCTCTTCTCGGCACGGCGGACAGGGTAAACTGCCGCCTTCCCTGAAACGCCCTGGTTACTGTCATGACTTTCGCCACACTTGGCCTGATCGAACCCCTGCTGCGCGCCCTCGAAGCTCTCGATTACAAAACCCCCACGCCGGTACAAAACCAGGCGATTCCGGCGGTGTTGGCCGGGCGCGACCTGATGGCGGCGGCGCAGACTGGCACTGGCAAGACCGCAGGCTTCGCTCTGCCGCTGCTGCAACGTCTGACCCTGGAAGGCCCGCAAGTCGCCAGTAACTCGGTGCGCGCGCTGGTGCTGGTGCCGACTCGCGAGCTGGCCGAGCAGGTGCATGAGAGCTTTCGTGTCTACGGCCAGCACCTGCCGCTCAGCACCTATGCGGTGTATGGCGGCGTCAGCATCAACCCGCAGATGATGAAACTGCGCAAGGGCATCGACGTGCTGGTGGCCACTCCCGGCCGGCTGCTCGACCTCTATCGGCAGAACGCGGTGAAGTTTGCCCAGCTACAAACCCTGGTGCTGGATGAGGCCGACCGTATGCTCGACCTCGGTTTCTCCGAGGAGCTGCGCGACATCTACGCCGCACTGCCGAAGAAGCGCCAGACCCTGTTGTTTTCCGCGACCTTTTCCGACGCCATCCGCAGTCTCGCCGGGCAGACGCTGGATAACCCGCTGAGCATCGAAGTCAGCCCGCGCAACGTCGCCGCCAACAGCGTCAAGCAGTGGGTCATTCCGGTAGACAAGAAGCGCAAGCCAGAGCTGTTCAGCCACCTGTTGAAGACACAGCGCTGGAGCCAGGTGCTGGTGTTCGCCAAAACCCGCAACGGTGTCGACCAACTCAGCGAACTGCTGCAACAGCAAGGTGTCAGCGCCGACGGCATCCACGGCGACAAGCCGCAGGCGACCCGCCAGCGTGCGCTGGATCGCTTCAAGAACCGCGAAGTTCAGATCCTGGTGGCCACCGACGTCGCCGCGCGCGGGCTGGATATCGACGATCTGCCTCTGGTGGTCAACTTCGACCTGCCGATCGTCGCCGAGGACTATATCCACCGCATTGGCCGCACCGGCCGCGCCGGCGCTAGCGGCCAGGCGATCTCGCTGGTTTGCGCCGATGAAGTGCAACTGCTCTCGGCCATCGAAACCCTGACCCGGCAGACCCTGCAACGCATCGAGGAGCAGGACTTCGAACCCGAGCATCGAGTGCCGATTACCGACTCGAGCGGCCAGGTGCTGAAAAAACCGAAGAAACCGAAAAAGCCGAAAGTGGTCGGTGGTGGCGGCAAAAAGACCTTGGGCAAATGGCTGGAAAGCGACGAACCGGCCGAGCCACCGGTGAAAGCCGTGCGCAAAGTACCGAGCTTCAATACGGGACCGAGAAAGAAAAAGCCTTGAGTCAGAGGGTTAACGTTACCCGCAGTGTGGTGGCGGGTGACGTTTCCTGGTGCCGGGCCGGATCATGCTGGTGCCCAGTCGGGTGGTAAATTCGCGCACGGTAGGTGTCGGGGCTTGCCGGGTGGGGCACACGGGCGGGTGCGGCGGGGTTTCAGGATAATGGCGCAAAATGTGCATTCATGTGTGGAATCCTGAACGTCTATAGTGTGTCTCTGGCTTTTCCGCCCTTGCGCACCATCACACGACAAGCCTATGCGCCACAAGGAACTGAAACACTGGACTGCCGGTGTCGCTCATCTGCTGGCCCTGCCCAGCGGCCGTGCGCGCCTGCTTGGCCTCAGCCAGTGGCTGAAGCAGATCTGTCACGTCGATCACTTCGTCTTGTTCGTCTATGAGGGAAATCACCGCCCGCTGGCGCTGTTCGACACCTTCCCGGCGGACAAGCGCAAGGTCTACGTCGACAACTATCAGGTCGGGCCCTATCTGCTCGACCCGTTCTACCTCGCCTGTACGCGCAACCAGCCGCCCGGCCTGTGGCGCTTGCGTCAGTTCGCCCCGGACCACTTCTACCTTGGCGAGTACTACCTGAACTACTACCAACTGACCGGTCTGGCCGAAGAAGTGGCCTTCTTCGTCGATCTTGCTGACGGCGCCAAAGGCGTGCTGTCGTTGATGCGCAGTACAGCCAGCCCGACCTACAGCCGCGACGAACTGCAGCTGCTCGACTGCGCGCAGCAGGTGGTCGAGGAGGTGGTGCAGGAGGCCTGGCAGCAGTGCCGCGAACAGCAACCGCGACCGGCGCAAGACCTGGACCACAAGATCCGCGCCGCCTTCGAGCAGTTCGGCGCGCACACCCTCACCGCGCGGGAGCAGGAAATCGTCCAGTTGTTGCTGCGCGGCCACTCCAGCGCCTCGGTGGCCGAACAATTGGAAATCAGTCCCGGCACGGTGAAGATCCACCGCAAGAACATCTACGCCAAGCTCGGCATCGGCAGCCAGGCCGAGCTGCTGGGGCTGTTCATCCGCGAGCTGTCGGGATCGGAGGTGGATGGCGAGTCGTCGTTGCGCACGGCGATTTGAGCAAGGGGGCTACGTCCCTGCATCTCTTTGCAGGAGCGAGCTCTGCTCGCGATGCTCTTGCTTGAGAGGCTTTCGCTACAGGTTTTGCGTTTTCCTGTCTCGCGCCTATCCCCCGAGGGATATATACAGCGCAAAACCGCGATTGTTAGCTTGAGCCCCACAAGCACTTAGAAGAGTGGGGCCTGCGGTGAACGATTCCAGCCAAGCGTTCGATATTGAGTTTCGCCACGTGGTCAAGCGCTATGGCGCCGTGGCGGCGGTTAACGGCCTGAGCTTCAAGGTCAGGCGCGGCTCCTTCCACTCTTTCCTCGGCAGCTCCGGCTGCGGCAAGACCACCACCCTGCGGATGATTGCCGGCTTCGAGCAACCCAGCGAAGGCGAGGTGTTGCTGGCCGGCCAGCCGATGGTCGGGGTACCGGCGTATCAGCGCCCGGTGAACATGGTGTTCCAAAGTTACGCGCTGTTCCCCCATCTCTCTGTGCTGGAGAACATCGCCTACGGCCTGCGCTACCGCAGCTCGCGTCCGGGCCGAGCGGAGCAGCGCCGGTTGGCCGAGCAGGCGCTGGAAATGGTGCGCCTGTCTGGCTTCGGCGAGCGCAAGCCGCACGAGCTGTCCGGCGGCCAGCAGCAACGCGTGGCGCTGGCGCGGGCGCTGGTCAACCAGCCCACCGTGCTGCTGCTCGACGAGCCGCTGGCGGCGCTGGACCGCAAGCTGCGCAAGGAGATGCAGTCCGAGCTGCTACGCCTGCAGCGCGAGGTCGGCATCACCTTCGTGCTGGTCACCCACGATCAGGAGGAGGCGCTGTCGATGAGCGACAGCATCAGCATCATGCAGGACGGCCTGATCATCCAGACCGCCAGCCCTGAGCAGCTCTACGAGACCCCGGCCAGCCGCTACGTGGCGGACTTTATCGGCGAGTCCAACTTGTTCGACGGCACCGTACGCCGCATCGAGGGCGACCGCGTGGTGCTGCAGACGGCCCAGGGCCTGGAGCTGGCCAGTCCGTCGACCCCCAGCGGCCCGCCGCTCAAGGCCAGCGAAGCGGGCTGCATCGCGGTGCGCCCGGAACAGATCAGCATCGGCGCCGAGAGTGCGCCGCTGGCGCGCGAGATTTGCCTGCGCGGGCGCGTCGAGGACCGCATCTACCTCGGCAACCTCACCGAATACCGGGTGCGCACCGAGCCGTTCGGCATCGTCTGCGTGCGCGTGCCCTGTCACGGCGCGCAGGATAGCAGCGCTTTCGAGCATGGCGCGCCGGTGCGCGTGGGCTGGGATCAGGCCAGTGGCCTGGCGATGACGTTGTAAGAACCTGTTTCGGATCTCGGAAACTCCCCTCTCCCACTTGTGGGAGAGGGGCCGGGGGAGAGGGTCTTGGCCCACTAACCCTCTCCCCAGCCCTCTCCCGTAAACGGGAGAAGGCGCAAAAGCGGCCTGTTGCTGTTCTATAACGCCGTTATGGGCTGCGGAAAAGATTCGAGACAGGCTCTAAAGCGCAGGGCAGACCCTGCGGAGCCCGGTCGTGTGTTGTTTCCGGGCGGTTCCCGAGTAGGCAGAACAACAGCAAAAGCTAACAGACGGGAGAGTGCGATGGACGAACGTAAGAGCTTCATCAAGACGATGCGCAGCTGGCAGAACGGCTCCATCACCCGGCGCGAGTTTCTCGGTCGCACCGGGCTGGGCCTGGCCGCTGCGGTCGTCGCCAGCAACATGCCCGGTCTGTTGACCAGCCAGGCCTTCGCCGGCGAGAAGGGCAAGATCGGCGACCGCGTGGTGCTAGCCACCTGGCCGAACTACCACAACCCGGAGAACTTCACGGCCTTCGCCGAAGCCACCGGCGCCCAGGTGCAGGTCAACGTGTTCGGCTCCAACGAGGAGATGCTCGCCAAGTTGCAGGCCGGCGGCAGCGGCTGGGACGTGTTCGTGCCGACTAACTACACCATCAGCACCTATGTCGAGCTGGGCCTGATCGAGCCGTTGGACCTCGCCAAGCTGCCGAACTTCGATCCGGCCTCCTTCGAGAAACGCTTCATGGAGCAGGGCGTGGTCAATGGCAAGGTCTACGCCGTGCCGAAGGACTGGGGCACCACCGGCTTCGTCTATGACAGCAAGAAGCTCAGCGGCAAGCCGAGTAGTTGGAAGGAGTTCTGGGAGCTGAGCCAGGGCGCGGCGTCTAGCCGAGTGATGGTCCACGATTACCAGTTGACCGTGATCGGCAACGCCCTGAAGTCCTTCGGCTACAGCTTCAACTCGCTGGACCCGAAGGAGCTGGCCGATGCCGAGAAGCTGCTGCTGGAGGTCAAGCCGCACCTGTTCGCGATCAACTCCGACTACCAGCCGTCCATGCGCAACGGCGATGCCTGGATGGCCATGTGCTGGACCGGCGACGCTTTGCAACTGCGCCGCGACATCCCGAGCATGCAGTACGTCCTGGGCCGCGAGGGCGGCGAGCTGTGGAGCGACTTCTTCGCCATTCCGAAGAGCGCCGAGCGCCGCGAGGCGGCCTACGCCTTCATCAACTTCCTGCTTGACCCGCAGGTGAATAAGCGCGAGGTGGAGGCCCACGGTTACCCGAGCGGCGACAAGCGGGTGGATGCGCTGCTGCCCAAGGCAATGCTCGACGACCCGATCATGTATCCGGCCGCCGAGCAGCTCAGCACCCTCGAGTTCGGCGCCGCGGCGACCCTCACCAGTCCGGCCCGCGCCGAGTTGATGGCGCGCTTCAAGGCGGCGTAGCTCTCTGCTGATTCGGTAGTTCCCCTCTCCCTCCTGGGGAGAGGGGGCTGCTGGTGCGAGGCTTTCTGATCCATGCGGAGTAAGGATTCACCTATGCATATTGCCGTTAGCGCCCCGCTTCAGGCGGCGAGCGCTGCTAAGCCAGCTGTTGCCGGAAAGAGCCTCGGTCGGCGGGTCACCTGGCTCCTGCTGTTGCCCTCGACCCTGTGGTTCCTGCTGCTGTTGTTGCTGCCGCTGCTGATCATCCTGGTGTTCAGTCTCGGCGAGCGTAGCGCGGTCGGCGGCTACAGCGCAGGGCTGACCCTGGACAACTACCTGAACTTGGCGTCACGAGCCAAGGCCTTCACCAATACCCTGGTGCTTGCGCCGGCGGGCACCCTGATCTGCCTGCTCGCGGCCTACCCGCTGGCCTACTTCCTGGCGGTGAAGGTCAAGCGCAACAAGTCGCTGTTGCTGACCCTGGTGATAGTGCCGTTCTGGACCAGCTTCCTGATCCGCACCTACGCGTGGATCTTCATCCTCAGCGGCAAGGGCATTCCGGCGCTACTGGCCAGCTTTGGCCTGGACGACGTGCGCCTGATCAACACGCCGACTGCGGTGCTGATCGGCATCGTCTACGGCTACCTGCCGCTGATGGTGTTCCCCATCTACGTCAGCCTGGAAAAGCTCGACAAGCGCCTGCTGGAAGCCTCCGGCGATCTCGGCGCGGGCGCCTTCGAGACCTTTCGCCGCATCACCTTGCCGTTGTCGGCGCCGGGGGTGATCACTGGGGTGATGTTGGTGTTCATCCTGCTGATGGGCGAGTTCCTGATCCCGGCGATTCTCGGTGGCGGCAAGGTGTTCTTCGTCGGCAACGCCCTGGTCGACCTGTTCCTGCAATCGCGCAACTGGCCGTTCGGCAGCGCGGTGGCCATGACCTTGGTGGCGATGATGCTGGCGATCATCGCCCTTTACCTGAAACTGGTGGCGCGCTTGGGCGGCAAGCAGTCGGACGGAGTGCTCTGAGATGTGGCTAAGAAGCTATTCGACTTCGGTCTATCTGTTCCTCTACGCGCCGATCGCGCTGATCATGCTGTTCAGCTTCAACGCTGGCCGCCATGCGGCGGCCTTCGAATGCTGTTCGACGCAGTGGTTCGGCCGGACGTTCGGCAACCCCTTCATCATGGAGGCGCTCGCCACCAGCCTGATGATCGGCCTGTGTTCTGCGGTGATCGCCACGCTGTTCGGCACCCTGGCGGTGTTCGGCCTGCAACGGGTCGGCAAGCGCGTGCGGCTGTTGTTCGAGGCGCTGATCTACAGCGCCATCATCATCCCCGGCATCGTCATCGGCATCGCCACCCTGATCGCCTTCATCAGTCTGTTCGACCTGCTCAATCCGCTGCTGGCGGCGCTGGATCTGGGCATCCCGCGGCTGAACATGGGCTTCGCCACAGTGGTGGCGGCACACTCGCTGTTCACCATGGCGCTGGTGATGGTGATCGTCCGCACCCGCGTCGAGGCGCTGGATCGCGCGCTGCTGGAGGCCTCGGCCGATCTCTATGCCCCGCCGCTGGAGACTTTCTGGCGGGTGACCTTGCCGCAGATCGCCCCGGCGGTGCTGGCCGGCTTCCTGCTGGCGTTCACCTTCAGCTTCGACGACTTCATAGTCGCCTTCTTCGTCGCTGGCTCCGAGACCACGCTGCCGATCTACATCTTCTCCTCGATCCGCCGTGGCGTGACGCCGGAGATCAACGCCATATCCACGGTGATCATCTGCGCCTCGCTGGCGCTGCTGTTCACCTCCCGCTATCTGCAAAACCGCCGAGCCGGCGTTTAGCGTCCCGGATGGAGAGCTCTATGCGCGATCAGCTGTATATCAACGGTGAGTGGGTCAGCCCGGATCTGGGTGGTTACTTCGAGGTGCTTGACCCGGCCAGCGAGCAAGTCATCCAGCGCGTGCCGGCCGGCACTGAAGAAGACATCGACCATGCCGTGCGCGCCGCCCGGCGAGCCTTCGAACATGGCTGGGGGCAGACCAGCGGCGCCGAGCGCGCGGGTTGGCTGGAGGCCCTGGCGGACGAACTGGAGGGCGGCCAGGATGCGCTGGCCCTGCTTGAGGTGCGCGACAACGGCAAGCCGCTGCCGGAAGCGCAGTGGGATATCGCCGATGCGATTGGCTGCTTCCGTTATTACGCCGAGCTGGCGCGGGAACTGGACAGCCGCCAGGACGAGCCGCTGGCGCTGCCGGATGAGCGTTTCCGCTGCCGGGTTCGCCGTGAGCCGGTCGGGGTGACGGGGCAGATCATCCCCTGGAACTACCCGTTGCTGATGGCTTCGTGGAAAGTCGCACCGGCGCTGGCTGCGGGTGCCACGGTAGTGCTGAAACCCTCCGAGCTGACGCCACTGACGGCGCTGGAACTGGCCGCGGCAGCCGACAAGATCGGCCTGCCGGCGGGGGTACTGAACCTGGTGACCGGCCTTGGCGCCGAGGCCGGCGGCCCGCTAAGCCAGCACCCGATGGTGGACAAACTGGCCTTCACCGGCAGTGTGCCGACCGGCGCGAAGATCATGTCGGCCGCCGCCGCGGATATCAAAAACATCAGCCTGGAGCTGGGTGGCAAGTCGGCCTTTATCGTCTTCGACGATGCCGATGTCGAGGCGGCCGTGGAGTGGATTCTGTTCGGCATCTTCTGGAACCAGGGCCAGGTCTGTAGCGCCACCTCACGCCTGCTGGTGCAGGAAGGCATCGCCGCGCGGCTGCTCGAACGGCTGATCGAAGCCACCCGCAACATCC
This sequence comes from Pseudomonas cavernicola, assembly GCF_003596405.1. Taxonomy (NCBI): domain Bacteria; kingdom Pseudomonadati; phylum Pseudomonadota; class Gammaproteobacteria; order Pseudomonadales; family Pseudomonadaceae; genus Pseudomonas; species Pseudomonas cavernicola. Next base: position 314,380 of record NZ_QYUR01000002.1, on the reverse strand, counting down.
GCATCGGTCAAGGCCTGGAACAGGGCGTACAGCTCGGCCCGTTGGTCAGCCAGGGCCAGCATGACAAGGTCATTGGTTTCATCGAGCAGGGCAAGGCCAGCGGCGCGCGGCTGCTCACCGGCGGTAAGCGTCCGGCGCACTTGCATAGCGGTTACTTCATCGAGCCGACGATCTTCGATGAACCGGCAGAGAACAGCATCATCTGGCGCGAGGAAGTGTTCGGCCCGCTGCTCTGCATCAAGCGCTTCAAGCGTGAAGAAGATGCCGTGCGCATGGCCAACGCCAGCCGCTTCGGCTTGGCCGGCGCGGTGATGAGCAGCGATCTGGAGCGAGCCGCGCGGGTGGCCAATTCCCTGCGTGCTGGCATCGTTTGGGTCAACTGTTCGCAGCCGACCTTTCCCCAAGCGCCGTGGGGCGGCATGAAACACAGCGGCATTGGCCGTGAACTGGGGCGCTGGGGGCTGGAGAATTACCTGGAAGTGAAACAGGTGACTGAATATATCGGCACCGAGCCTTGGGGTTGGTATCTGAAGTAAACCCGAGCGAGACGCGGAGCGTCTCAGGCGGCGTACCCACGCGCAGCAAAGGAATGCAGCCCAAGACGCTCTGCGTCTGCTCTTTGCGATGGTGCAGAAGATGCCCTAGGTGGGCTGCTCTTTGCCTTGAGTGGGTAAGCCCGCTACCCGGCAACTGTTTATCGGTTCAGCACTGCTGCAGCCATTTCAATATGCCTAGCCCCGCAGCGCGGCCGCTGGCGAAGCAGGCGGTGAGCAAATAGCCGCCGGTGGGCGCTTCCCAGTCGAGCATTTCGCCGGCGCAGAACACTCCGGGCAATTGCCTCAGCATCAACTGCTGATCCAGGGCCTCGAACGACACGCCGCCGGCGCTGCTGATGGCCTCGTCCAGCGGGCGGGTTTTCACCAGTGTCAGCGGTAGCGCCTTGATCGCCGCGGCGAGCAGGGCGGGATTGGCGAAGGTCACGGCGTCGCTGAGTTCGCGCAACAACCCGGCACGCACGCCTTCAAGGCCCAGTTGGCTGCGCAGGTGGTTGCTCAGCGATTTGCTGCCCCGCGGCTTACGCAACAGCGCTTCGACCTGCTGCTGGGTTTTCTGCGGCAGCAGATCGAGCAGGATAGTCGCCGCACCCTCGGCATTGATCCGCTCACGAATTCGCGCGGACAGCGCATAGATCAGGCTGCCCTCGACGCCCTGGGCGGTGACCACGAACTCACCCAATCGCGCTGGTTCCTGGTCCAGGCGGATGGCCGTCGACTTGACCGGCGCCCCGGCGAATTTCTCTAGAAACAATGGGCTCCAACCCACGACTTCGAAGCCGCAATTGCTCGGCTGCAAAGGTGCCAGTTGCACGCCGCGCTGCTCCAGCAAGGGCACCCAGGCGCCATCGGAACCCAGCCGCGCCCAGCTGCCGCCACCCAGGGCCAGCAGCACGGCGTCGGCCCGTATGGCTTGCTCGCCCTCGGGCGTGGCGATCCGCAGGCAGCCGTCGGCATCCCAGCCCAACCAGCGGTGGCGAGTATGGATAGTCACGCCGTGCTCGCGCAGGCGCTTGAGCCAGGTCCGCAGCAGGGGCGCGGCCTTCATATCGGTGGGGAACACCCGCCCGGAGCTGCCAACGAAGGTGTTTATGCCCAGGCCATGAATCCACGCGCACAGCCTATCGGTGCCGAACTTGGCCAGCAGCGGTTCGAACTGTTCACGGCGCGTGCCGTAGCGGGAGAGGAACGCCTGCTTTGGCTCCGAATGGGTGATATTCATCCCGCCGACGCCAGCCAGCAGAAACTTGCGGCCAACCGAAGGCATGGCATCGAACAGCTCGACCTTAACTCCGGCCAGCGCCAGCACTTCTGCCGCCATCAGTCCGGCGGGGCCGCCGCCAATAATGGCGACTGGGTGGCTGTGGGCGTTGGCGTCGGCAGAGTCAGTCATGGGCGAGGCGGTAGTCGGTGCAAAGGAGCGGGTATTCTACCCGAGGGCAGCACGACTGTAGGGCGCCACGGTCTGCAGCGCTGGTAGACATTCAAGCCGTGCCGGGATGAGCCCGCCATTCGCAGGCAATGGTTGACCAAAAAAGCGGTTTTCCACCCAGGGAATGTCCAGGCTAGCTCGCTCCAGCAAAAGCCTGTTTTAGTTTGCCAATGTCGATCTTCTTCATTTGCAGCATCGCCTGCATGGCTCTTTGGGATTTTTCAGCGTCGGGGTCATTGAGCATCTCGAGCAAAACGCTGGGAACAACTTGCCATGAGGCGCCGTACTTATCCTTGAGCCAGCCGCACTGTTGTGCTTTTTCGTCTCCGCCAGCAGAGAGCCTCCCCCAGTAGTAGTCCACCTCATCCTGCGTGTCGCAATTGACTTGGAACGAAATGGCCTCGTTGAATTTGAATAACGGGCCGCCGTTGAGAGCAGTAAACGCCTGCCCATCCAGTTCAAATGCCACGGCCATTACTGTTCCCGCGGGTTTCCCATGGAACTCATACCCCGCTTCCCCATACCGACTGATGCTTACGATCTTGGAATCTCTAAAGATGGCGGTATAGAACGCAACGGCCTCTTCGGCTTGATCGTCAAACCACAAGCATGGGGTGATCTTTTGAATGCGTTGCATAGTGTTTCTCCTGGTCGGGTCCAGTCACGGTTGAGAATGGTCGTGACTAGCAGATAGTCGTCTGCACAAGGCCTCGATCGACAAGACTGGAGCGACTGACCGCCTCTGGCCGACCTCAGCCGGTCGCGACAGGCTCAGAACGGTTCAAAGTGGCCACTCGGGGATCTCAAAATAACCGGGGATTCAATTGTAGCTTTCCGTCTGTTTTCAAGATCACGAGGAGGTTTCTATCGTCGATTGATGACCGATCTTGCTAACGCTGAAACGGCGGCGGTAGTCCCAGGGCGAAAGCCCTATGACCTTGTGGAAGACTTTGCGAAAGGCACCGGGGTCCTGGTATCCCACGGCCCATGCGATCTGGTCGTTCACATTCGCCATGAATTTTCCACCGAGGATGCACCTTTCTTCGCTCCGGGATCTGAAGGGGGCCAGATTCATCCAACAGTTCTAAATCGACCCGATGAGCCCGTCGTGCTCAAAAACTACATCAACTCGTTCCGAGCAACCGATCTCAAGCAGGTGCTAGTGGCCTGTACGGCTAGTTGGTTAACTCAAGTTCGGATGCCTGGAGTCCTGAGACAAGGCTCCGTGACGAGTCATAGTGGGCTATGGTGAGGAGCGGCAACGCAGTATCGGGGCTTCAGGCGCCGAAATTGACTAATGGAACTAGCCACACAGGCCACTAGCGCTACATCGCGGGGGGCTGAGTCCGTAGCCGAACAGCTCCCCGATCTCAGCCCCCACGACGAGGAAACTTCAGATGAGCACGCCCACGAATACTCAAAACGCGGACAGCAACGCGCTCGTGATCACGACGCCCGATGGCGATTTTTCGGCCTTCGTCGCCTTGCCGAAGGCGGATTCTGCCCCGGTTATTGTGGTGATCCAGGAGATCTTCGGCATCAATGCAGATATGCGCGAGACCTGTCGCCAATTGGCTGCCCTTGGCTATATCGCCGTGTGCCCTGATTTGTACTGGCGCCAGGAGCCAGGCGTCAGTCTGACCGACCAAACCCAAGACGAGTGGAACAAGGCGATGACCTTTTACACCGCCTTCGATGTCGACGCCGGGGTGTCCGACATCGCCGCCACGATAAGTGCGGCGCTGAAGCTTCCCGGCGCGTCAGGAAAGGTCGGGGCAGTTGGTTACTGCCTGGGTGGCCTGCTGGCCTACCTGACCGCCACTCGTACGGATGCGGACGCCGCGGTGGCCTATTACGGCGTGGGCATCGACCAGCATCTGGACGAAGCGGCAAACATCAACCAGTCATTGCTCATGCACATCGCCGAGGAGGACGAATTCGTCCCGCCCGAGACGCGCCAGCGGATCCTCACTGCTCTGCAGGGCAACCACCAGGTAGATATCCATCTCTACCCGGGCTGTAACCATGCGTTCGCGCGCAACGCGGGCGCGCACTACGACGCTGTTGCGGCGAGATTGGCCAATGCCCGCACGGCGGAGTTCTTTGACAAGCACCTGAAATAATTGGCAGGCGGGAATGCGCCATGAAGACCTCTGTGGCCATCCCGGTTTTCCGACATTCCCGCCTGCGAAATTGCGCCTCACTTGACCGCCGGTTTGCATTGGCACGGACCAGTCATTTGCATTCGATCTGACCAAGCATTTGCAAACGGGATGAGCACTTGCGCGAGCCCCTCCGACCGGCTCAAAACGACCCGTTCCAGTCATTCGACCCTGCGAGGACTCAACGTCCGCTTACCGATGTGGAGCGGTCATCCCGCCCCGGAAGGAGGCCGACGAGTGTTCGGCCTTTCCGCTCAATGAGAAATACACAAATTCTCGAACACTTTCTTCAACGGCCTGCCCCCGGTGCGAGCCGAAACCGTGCCTTCTCGCCGGATTTTCTTGATCCCCTTTTCGCCACCTATACTCAAGACACCGTGGTCGGACGTGCTGGACGTTCCGTTCGGATAGGGGGCTGGCAAAACTGCAAAAAGCACCACATGCAGCTTGTTAGGAGGAAGAGCGCAGCCCATTGAGGTCTGCGGAGCAATTAAACCAGTATGAGCAGTGTGAAGTGCTTGGTTGAAACCTATCCGCTGGCGGGTGGGCTACCGCTGTCGAATCTATTTTACGGGACTGCGATCATGAATCTGCGTTCCCTGATCGTCGTCTTGATGGTGGCGTTGGCGGGATGTGCCACTCCAGATCGTGCCCCCGACCTGACTCCGCCGGTTCTGATCTCGGAAAATACCTGGCGGCAGGTCGATAGGGACATAGTCGCCGCGTCGCTAGCTGCGACCGGATCGGTCAAAAACTACGCACGCCGCTCCATGGAGAGCTGGAGGGACCGCGTCTATCAGCGCAACGAGGCAGAGTTCATTCCGTGGTTTACCAGCTACTGGACCCAGCAATGGCTGACTATCAAGGTGGCTTGGTACAAGGCGAGCACAGGGGCAGAGACAGATCCGGCCGCAAGTCGATTGGCTACCTATCTGCAGGAGCAATACCACGATCGCGTGCTGGAACCCGTCGCCAAGGAGATCGATCCCGACGCGGTCATGGAGCTGGCGATGAAACTCTACGTCCAGCTCCTCGACAAGCAGTTTCAGGGAATCGCGCAGCGCTACGGCGTACCTCTAGATCAATTCGACCGGCGGCTCAAAGACATTCCAGCGATCGCGCTGGCGCCTCCACCAGCCCACAGCGCTTCGCTCTACCAGATTCTCCACGCCGATCCGATCGACAGTTTGCCGGCCTATGTGGCCCTGGTCGATCGGATCCGCAATGCCGCTGGTGGCACGGGAGCTGGGCCATCGGACGCAAGCATATCGTCTCTGGCGAAACGGACCAGCGAAAAACTGGAGGCCACGCTCGTCCCCAGAGGCGCTGCAAGCGCTGCCGCAGCGGCGGTCGGCGAGGTAGCAGGCATGATGATTTCCATTGCAGCGGCGGGTTTTAGCGCCATCTTGCACGAGAACGAACGGCCGGAAATGGTAGAGCAGCTTCGGGTGATCCTGAACGTCGCCTTGAACGATGAGTGGCGTAGTCTGATGGAGAACCCCGCCACCGGGGTGATGGGAGGGGTCAATTACCTATCTGGACAAATCGAAGGAAATCTCACCAAAACCGTTACGCTGCCAGTCAAATTCGAACCGGTACCGCGAGAAGTTCCCCTACCAGGCGAGCAACCTCTTCAGGACGGAAGAAGTGTCTACGACGCCCCTGCCGACGATTGGAACGCGGATCAATAACCCGCACGGCCGCTGGCAGGCATTTTTATCCACACCGGGAACGGGATGGGAATCGCCCCGAGTCCAACCGACAGTCTTGATCGAGGGTCGGCTTTGCCCGAAGAGATGGCAAAGATCAATGTGTCGCGAATGTCAGGTACCGGTGGTGCGGTCTGAACGACCTCCCACCCAGTTCTGGCGAGCCGGGTAAGCCCGCTCTTGGCCGTTCTCTGCCGGTCACGCGACTCACAGACATGGCGGTCTAGTCGGATGCAAGCAGGTGGTCGGATGCTATGCAAACGCTTGGTCAAGTCCATGCAATTGCCCACTGCCCTACAGGCAATCAATCCCGCCAGCGCCACAGTGGTTACGGGAGGTTTTTTCTGACTCTGCTGTTCACTCTGGCCGAGGCCTTTTTAAGGCCGATGGCGGGTTCTCGCTGGATTCCCTTGCGGTTGCTCGCTTGATGCGGGGGCGGTGTGTAGTGAGCAAGCCGAAAGCAGCGGTTCTGACAGAACAGCGCAACCCGTCCGGACTGGCTCATGCAGCGCCGGATGCGGCCGCGTCGATTGGGAATTTCGCCGACCGGTAGGCTGCTTCCCGGCTGCGGGCGGATACGTCATCAACTCTTGGGTTTCATCACTTGGACAGGTGCGCCGCCGCCTCCGCCGCGCCTACCTGTGCGAACAGCCCGGTCAGCCAGTCGACGAACACCCGCACGCGCGGCGACATGTGCCGGTTGTGCGGATAGAGCACCGAAACCGGCATCGGCGGCGGCGGAAACTGGGGCAACACCTCCCGCAGCAAACCTTCCGCCAACTGGCTCGCCACGCGGTAGCGCGGCACCTGGATAAGGCCGATGCCAGCGAGGGCGGAGGCTGCGTAGATTTCGGCGCCGAACACCGAAACCGCTCCGTCGATCTGCACCTCCTGCAACGCGCCGTCGACGAGGAATTCGAACGGAAAATGCTTGCCGGTCGTCCTCGACACGTAATTGACCGCGCGGTGTCTGGCCAGGTCGTCCAGGCTTTTCGGCTCGCCATGTTTGCGCAGATAGGCCGGGCTGGCACAGGTGAGCTGATCCAGCGTGGCGACGCGGCGGCCGATCAGCGACGAGTCGCTCAGGGTGCCGGCACGCAGTACGCAATCCACGCCTTCCTGAATCAGGTCGACGAAGCGGTCGGCCTCACTCATGGATAACTGGATCTCGGGGTAGCGGGCGAGGAATTCCGGCAGGGCAGGCACCACGAAGTGCTTTGCCAGCGTGCCGTGCAGGTCCACGCGCAGACGCCCCTTGGGCGCCACGCTGCGGAACGCATGCTCGGCTTCTTCCAGCTCAGCCAACAGGTGCACGCAACGTCCGTAGTAGGCCTCGCCGTCGAGCGTCGGTTTTACCCGTCGTGTGCTGCGTTCGAGCAGGCGGGTGCCGAGCCGCGCCTCAAGCTGGTTCATGCTGTGAGTCAGGGTAGCGCGAGGCATGTTCAGATCCTCGGCGGCCAGAGTGAAGCTGCTCCGCTCATAGATGCGAACGAAGACTCTCATGGCTTTGACCTGGTCCATGCCGCCTCACGATTGTTGATATTTATTGAATAGTCATGGTGAATATCCAGCATTTATCCGCATTGGTAAACATGTGAGTCTGCAACCTCCAACTCATCAGGAGGTTCGTCATGTCCACCACCACTCAGAAAGTAGCCATCGTTACCGGCGCCTCGCGCGGGATCGGCGCTGAAGTCGCCAAGCGTCTCGCCGCCGAGGGTTTCGCCGTCGTCATCAACTTCGCCAGCAGCGCCAACGAGGCCGACGCCCTGGTCGCCCAGCTGCGCCAGGGGGGCAGCCAGGCCATCGCGGTCAAGGCCGACGTCGCCAATGCTGAGGATGTGCGTCGTCTGTTCGACGAGGCCGAACAGCATTTGGGTAAGGTAGACGTGCTGGTCAACAACGCCGGCATCCTCAAGACCGTGCCACTGGCCGAGACCAGCGACGAGCTGTTCGAGCAAACCTTCGGCATCAATACCCGCGGCACCTTCAACACCCTGCGCGAAGCGGGAGCACGCCTCAACGACGGCGGCCGCATCGTCAATTTCTCCAGCACCACGCTGGCGCTGAACCTGCCTGGCTATGCCGTCTACAACGCGACTAAAGCGGCTGTCGAGGCATTCACCCATGTGTTCGCCAAGGAGCTGCGCGGTCGCAACATCACCGTCAATGCCGTTGCCCCTGGGCCGATCGCCACCGACCTGTTTCTCCACGGCAAAAGCGAAGAGCAGATCCAGCAGTTCGCCAAGATGCCGCCCCTCCAGCGCCTGGGCCAACCCGAGGACATCGCCGGCGTCGTCGTCTTCCTGGTCGGTCGCGATGGCGGCTGGGTCAACGGCCAGATCCTGCGCGCCAACGGCGGCCTCGCCTGAGCCGTCTCTACCGGTGACTAACCCGGATAAGCCTGCGTGCAATGCCGCAAGCGTCGGGCAAATGAGGGAAGAATCATGCACACCGCAATCGCAACCGGCGTGGGCCTGCTGTTTCTCGGCTGCGTGATCGAGCTGGGTCGAGCATTCGGTTTCGCCAGGCCGACGACTGTCCAGATGTCCGTCGGCCTCTGGCTGGTCGCTAGCCTGGTGCACGGCGCCCTGGGGCTGGCGGCCGGACAAACCCTGCTCACCGAGGTGGTCGTCTGGCTGGTGGTGTTCGGTGTTCCGGTGGCCGCCCTGTTTTCGATCAGTGGACTCGAATGACTGCTTTTGGCCCAGGCTGTGTAAACACGCCCAGAGAGGTCAACCCATACCCGACATATTGCTGGGCCAATGGCTGCAGCAGCGGGTCAGTGCCTTGCAGTTCAAGCGAGTGTTGTTTATTGGCGTGGGCCTGCTGGCCGGCCATTTGCTGATTAACGGCTAGCAGAAGATGGGCTGATCATCTGGATCAAGCGGATATCGAAGTCTCGCGTCAGATAGTCCATGCGGTTCTCATGGAAACGCTGCATGTGCGGCAGCGCAGAGTGGATATCCCCGCCTGAAGCCAAGCTGGAGCCACCGGGTTTCTCGCACCACGCGACGCATGGCTGATGAGATTCGCCAGCTTCAGTATCTATTTCCGAGTATCCGCTACTGGCCGCTCTACGCCTGTCGCGACCGGCTCGGTTTTCCATCGCCCGCGTACTCACATCGAAGCCATAAAAAAGGTTCTTCACGGAATTCCGGGATGGTGGTTAACACCGGATCGGCAAGAGGGTTGCAAGAGCCTTGCTGCTTGTTGGCCTTGAAGCGGTGCCCGGGCCTTTTACCGCGCTGGCTGATGCTTCTGGTTGCGCCCCCTCGGGCGCCTCACTTTTCTTTGTTTGCGCAAAGAAAAGTAAGCAAAAGAAAGCGCACCCCGACATCCGGGTCTGCGCTGCGCTTCGACTCCCCTCGCTTCGGCACTGCTCCGGGGGCACGCCACGAAGGGACGTCCCTGTCCCTTCGTGCCTCGCTCGGCGTCCTGCCTCGCATCCCCCTGCGCAGTACCTCCACTCGGCCTCCTGACGGGGCCCCGGGGTGTCGCCTGCAAGTTTTTTAAACTATCCGGTGCCAACAGCTGCCTGGTGGATCTGAGACAAAAAGTGGAGCGGGGACAGAGCCCCTTCAGGAGGCCGAGCGGAATCGTTGCGGAGGGGGTTGAGCGGCAGGGATGCCGCGAAAGCGACGATTGGCCATGGATTGCCCTTCGTCGCGGGACCCCGGAGCGACGATGGAGAGAGGGAACCCGCCGCAAGCGGGCCGGATGCCGGGGCTAGACCTTTTGGTTTCTTTTGGGGCAATGCCAAAAGAAACTCGCCCAGCAGGGCGAAACCGTTCTATCAGCCTGCACGGCAAACGGGTAATGGCTCAGAACCATCAGCCAACACCCTCTTGCCTATTCGGCGTTAACCTTTCATGTCCCCGGCAATCCGTGAGCCATAAAAAAGCCCCGCATTCCAGATTGTGTGAAAACCTAGCGTTCTGATTGGTAGTTGAAGAAAATGCCCGCATCGAAAGATACGGGCATTTTTCGTTATGGCGTACATCCAAGGAGAGGCGCGAGACCAGACCAGTCTGTTTCCGGTTTCGCTGGAAGAGTTGATTCCCGACGACCATCTGGTCCGTGTGATCGATGCCTACGTGGCTCGACTGGACCTCAAGCTACTCGGGTTTGCCAAAGCCACTCCCAAGAGTACGGGGCGTCCTGCCTACGATCCGGCGGACCTGCTCAAGCTGTACCTGTATGGCTATTTCCACCGCATCCGCTCCTCCCGACGCCTCGAAGCTGAATGCCTGCGCAACGTCGAAGTCATGTGGTTGCTCAATCGGCTCAAGCCGGACTTCAAGACCATCGCCGATTACCGCAAGGACAACGGACAAGCGTTCAGCGCGACCTGTCGGGCCTTCGTGCAGTTTTGCCGTCAAGCCGGGCTGATCGCCGGAGAGTTGGTGGCCATCGATGGCAGCAAATTCAAGGCCGTGGCCTCAGCGCGTCGGCATGTGGATCTGAAGAAGCTCAAGCGTCAGCAAGAGAAGCTGGATAAGCGTATCGCCCAGTACCTGGCGGAGCTGGATGAGGCGGACAAGTCCGAAGCCAATGAGGCCGTTGACCGTAGTGCGGTAAAAACGGCGCTGGAGCGACTGCAAGCCAAACAGGCCGACAACCTGACTTGCCAAGCACTGATGCAGGCCCTGGAGCTTGAGCAATTCATCACCACCGAGAGCGATGCCCGGATGATGCGTACCCCTCGGGGTGGGCGCGTCGCTTACAACGTGCAAACAGCTGTGGACGCCGAGCATTGCCTGATCCTGCATCACGAGGTCACACAGGACGGCAACGATACCCAGCAGCTCGAGCCGATGGCTAAAGCCGCCCAGTCCGAGTTGCAGCAGGACGTGCTGACGGTCACTGCCGATGCCGGTTACTCCAACGGCGAGCAGTTCCAGGCATGCGAAGATGCCGGCATTACCGCCTATGTGCCGCCCAACCGGGCAGTTAACAACCGGGGTGGTGATACGCAGCTGTTCGAGCGAAGTGATTTCACTTACGACGCAGAGAGCGACCAGTACCGCTGTCCGGCAGGCAAGTTGCTGACGCTCAAGCAACTGAATCGCGGGGAGCGTATCTACCACGCGGCGATCAGCGACTGCAGCGCTTGCCCGCTCAAGGCACAGTGCACCAACGCCCAGCGTCGCTACCTGAGACGCCATGCCCACGAGGCGGCCTTTGAGCGAATGGAGCAGCGGCTGCAGGCGCAGCCCGAGATGATGGCGAGTAGGCGATCCATCGTCGAGCATCCATTTGGCAACCTCAAACAATGGCTATTTGGTAATGGTCGCTTCCTGCTTCGCCAATTGAAGGGAGCACGAACCGAAATGGCCTTAGCGGTACAGGCCTATAACCTCAAAAGAGCGATCAACGTGCTCGGCGCACGCCACCTCATCGGATTGATGGGCTGATACAGCCTTTTTCTCCCCTGGGTCCGCACACAGCAAAACGCCCCGAACCAGTCGGGGCGTTTGCTTGGTCAACCATTAGTACGTTTTCGCACAGCCTGATTCGCGGGGCAATTTTTATGATTCGATCACTCAGGAAGTCACACTGTTCAGCTCGCCACTGGTTTCCATTTTCGGTGCCAGGTTGAGCGCTTTGTAGAGGACGGTCAGCAGCACCAGGAAGGCTGGGCCGATGTACAGGGCGATGCGGGTTTCTTCGAAGAAGGCCATCAGCACCACCACCAGCACCAGGAAGGCCAGCGTCAGGTAGGAGCTGAGCGGGAACAGCCACATCTTGAATTGCAGCTTGTCGCGCTCGGCCGGGGTCAGGCCGCTGCGGAACTTGAGCTGCGCCAGGAGGATCATCGCCCAGGTCCAGATCGCACCGAAGGTGGCGATGGAGGTGACCCAGACGAAGACTTTTTCTGGCACCAGGTAGTTCAGCAATACGCCGAGCAGCAGGGCGAAGATCGACAGCAGCAGAGCGTTGCGCGGCACGCCGTTGCTCGAGGTCTTGCTGAAGGTTTTCGGCGCCTGGCCATTCTGGGCGAGGCTGTAGAGCATGCGCCCGGTGCTGAAAATGCCGCCGTTGCAGGAACTCAGCGCTGCTGTAATGACCACGAAGTTGATGATGCCGGCGGCGGTCTTGATGCCGAGGCGTTCGAAGGTCATGACGAAGGGGCTGCCCTGGGTGCCGATCTCGTTCCACGGGTAGATCGCCATGATCACGAACAGTGCGCCGACGTAGAACAGCAGGATGCGCCAGAACACCGAGTTGATGGCGTTGGGGATGGTTTTGTGCGGGTTGCGCGCTTCGCCGGCGGTGAGGCCGATCATTTCCACGCCGAGGTAGGCGAACATGACCATCTGCAGCGACATCAGTACGCCCTGGATGCCGTTGGGCATGAAGCCGCCGTTGCTCCACAGGTTGCCGATGCCGGTGGCGATGCCGTCGTTACCGAAGCCGAAGAAGATCATCCCGGCGCCGGCCAGGACCATGGCGATGATGGTGACGATCTTGATCAGGGCGAACCAGAACTCGAACTCGCCGAAGGCGCGTACGGTGATCAGGTTGATGGTGCCCATACTCGCCAGGGCCGCCAGGGACCAGATCCAGCGCGGCACATCGGGGAACCAGATCTGCATGTAGATGGCCACGGCGGTGATTTCCGCCACGCAGGTCACCAGCCACAGGAACCAGTAGTTCCAGCCGGTGAGAAAGCCCGCCAAGGGCCCGAGGTAGTCTTGCGCGTAGCGGCTGAAGGAGCCGGCCACCGGGTTGTGCACGGCCATCTCGCCGAGGGCGCGCATGATCACCAGAATCGCCAGGCCGCCGATGATGTAGGACAGCATGATGGCCGGGCCGGCCATCTGGATGGCTTTGGCTGAGCCGAGGAACAGGCCGACACCGATGCAGGCGCCGAGGGCCATCAGGCGGATATGTCGCTCGCCCAACCCTCGCTGCAGTTCATGTTCGTTGGTAGACATCGTTAACCTTTTATTTTTGTAAAGGGCTGATACCAACCGGGGGATAACCCAGTAGGCGTTCTCAATGTTTTTTGGGTCTGTGGTACAGAGGTAAGAGCAGATGTTGCTCAGGCGGCACAGCGGGACAGGTCGAGCGTTGGTGGCCGCTCCTGAACGAGCGGCTGTTGTATAGATGGCCAGGCGGAGCGGCAACTCGGCTATCGGCATTCGAGGTTAAAACAGGTAAATGCTTTGTCGAAAGCGCTATTCGCGTGAAAAATAACTGCAATCGTTGCGGGTGGCGGGTTTAGTACTTCTAGTACGGCTGTTCTGAGTTGGCTATCAGAGCCCATCTACCCGAAACGATAGGGATTTCAATGCGGACCTTCAGCGCGCAAATGGTCATAAGTTTTGCAGGCAAACTTATCTAGCTGCGGATGGGCGTTCGCGTGGCCAATTGCCCCCGGTTTTCGTAGATGTCTTCGAGTGTCAGCTTGGGTCGAAAGCCGACCGTCACGGCGTCGGCGCCCCGCAGCAGAAATATTCCGCTCATCCTACCCACGATCGGCGGTCCTTGAGGCTGCAGCCCTAGGCTCGCATAGTGGGCCTCATGACCCTTACCCCTGCTTTGTCGTCATCCAGCGTTGCGGCGCTGGATGGTTTTCATCCCGCTGTGGCCGCCTGGTTCCGCACCACCTTTGCGCGGCCTACGGCAGCGCAGGCGGGTGCCTGGCCGGCGATTCGCGCCGGCCGGTCCACCCTGGTGGCCGCGCCCACCGGGTCGGGTAAGACGCTGACGGCCTTCCTCGCCGCCATCGATGAGCTGGTGCGCGAAGGGCTGGCGCAGGGCGGCTGCCTGCCGGACAGCTGCACCGTGGTCTACGTGTCGCCGCTGAAGGCGTTGTCCAACGATATCCGCATCAACCTAGAGGAGCCGCTGGCCGGCATCCGCGCCGAATTGCAGCGCCAGGGGCTAGCCGATGTAAAGATCCGCACGGCGGTGCGTACCGGCGATACCACGCAGAGCGAGCGCGGGGCGATGCGCAAGCGCCCGCCGCATATCCTGGTGACCACCCCGGAATCCCTCTATGTGCTATTGGGCTCCGAGTCCGGCCGGGCGATGCTGGCCGGCTGCCGCAGCCTGATCGTCGACGAGATTCATGCCATCGCCGGGAGTAAGCGCGGCAGTCATCTGATGCTCAGCGTGGAGCGCCTGGAGGCGCTGTGTCGGTGGCCGTTGCAGCGCATCGGCCTGTCCGCCACGCAGAAGCCCATCGAGGCGGTGGCGCGTTTCCTGCTCGGCAGCCAAGGGCCGTTGCCGGTGGAGGAGGGGGTGGGGGGCGAGGCTCTTGCGAGTGCCGCCCCTCTCCCTGACCCACTCCCTCGAGGGGGTGGGGGAGTGGTTGCCGAGACTGAATGCGTGATTGTGGATGTCGGCTACAGCCGCGCCCGTGATCTGGCCATCGAGGTGCCGCCGCTGCCGCTGGAAGCGGTGATGAGCAACGAGGCCTGGGAGAAGGTCTACGACCGCCTGGCTGAACTGGTGGCGCAGCACCGCACGACCCTGGTGTTCACCAATACCCGGAGGCTGGCCGAACGCGCC